>NZ_JATABI010000034.1:0-46667 GCF_036533795.1 Vibrio sp. M250220
GTCGCCACTTTCTTTTGCTGACCTTTGGGCATCCAATCTGCTCCAATTTTAGGGTTTAAGTGGATATCGACCTCATCTTCATAAAACACTGGATTGTCAGCATCGCAACACTCCAATGCCTTTTTGATTCTGGCGAGTTTTGCTTCTTTTTCTACAAACCAGTGATCTATATTTAGGAACAGTTATTTAGTTGTAAAAGTCAGATATCAAAATGGCATTGCTGTTATTGAGTGGGTTGGTACTCATGCTCAGTATGATAAGCAACGCTTTTTGGAGGGGAAGATGAGTCACATTAAATTAATCAAATCAGCACATGATCATGAGTCAGCATTGATGCGATTAATGTCATTAATGGACTTGGATCCGCAGCCAGGTTCAGCCGAATCTGATGAGATGGATGTATTGGCATTATTAATTGAAAAGTACGAAGAAGATCATTTTCCAATCAGTAAGCCCGATCCAATAGAAGCGATAAAATTTAGAATGGAGCAACAAGGTTTAAAAAATCGAGACCTTGTTCCTTTTATTGGGTCAGCTCCAAAAGTTTCCGAGATATTGAATGGAACACGTAGCCTCAGTTTGAACATGATCCGAAAGCTAAGCAGTGGGTTAGGTATATCAGCTGATGTTTTGATTCAATTGCCAGAGCAAAAGCACGCAATTCAAAGAGAAGTAGATTGGCAAGCCTTCCCGATAGCTGAAATGCGAAAGCGTGGCTACTTTGATAGTTTCAGTGGGCCATTGCAAGAGTTAAAGGAATATGCAGCTGAGGCTTTGTCTGACTTTATCGGTTCCGTAAAATCAGGTTTTCATCTTCAACCTGCCTTATTGAGAGCATCTTCTCACCTTCGTACAAATGATAAGGAAACAGATCCTTATGCTCTGTGGGCGTGGCAAGTATCGGGCAGCTAGGGTGTGCTTGTTTAACGCGCGGTAACTGATAGGTCAGCCAGCGGGTTAAACGTTCGGCTGCATTATCGCACTGGCTCAATGCTGGGTAGAGGGTAAACGCGCCATGCCCAACGAGTAAATCGACCACCTGCTTTATCCATTCTCTATCCCAATCGTTGCCACTTGCCCATAACACGTCACTTATCACCTTTTGGTTCTTCATGCCGTTTATTTTCAGTGGTCGGATGCAGACTCGGTGGTGAAATAGATGAAAGAAATGGCCATCAAACTAACCAGTCAAAACGGTTTTTTTGATGACCTGTGCGTGGCTAATTGTTTGATATACATAGTCCAATACGGCGCTGTTTGGCGGCATTTGGCTAGTGCAAAAAAATCGAGACGCCAAACGATCGTTTGCATTCTGGGTTTAAAAAATCAAACGGTTTGTACTTTGGAGTCGAGGTTGGTTTAGAGTGCAAAAAGTGCTAAATCTTGCTTTGTGCCAGAACCGGCAAGGCCTACTGGCTTTGGATTTCAATCGAGACGCCAAACAGTAAATGGGCTAATTTCCCTGTTTGGCTTCTCGATCCAAAAGCCAAACGGATAGTGGTTTTGGCGTAAGGGGGTAAAGGCATGGGGAAGTGTGTGGCGACTGTTTAAACTCATGAAATGGCAAATGACGCACAGGGGGGAGATTGCATCAATTGACCAAAGTGGGTAATAGGGGTGGTTGAATCGTCTTAAAGCGAGGTATTTTGTAAACTAGCCACTCTAATTACTACCCCATTGTCCCATCTGTCCACAGCAAGTGAGTACGCGCCTTAATGGTTATATATAATTACATATCAAAATGCACTTTATGATATATAATAAATAATCGACCTTGTGTTCATTGGATCAGGGTGATATGTTTTTGCATATAATTAATCTTCAGTGATGCATTAAGGTATATCGAAATGAGCTATGTAACAGAGCAGATACTACAAAGCCTTCGAGAAGCTCGGGTACGTAAGGGGTTTAGCCAAAGAGAGCTGAGCGCACGTTCCGGTGTGCCTCAAAGCCATATATCGAAAATCGAGTCTGGCGGCGTTGATTTAAGAATGTCCAGTTTGATTGCACTTGCCCGTGTACTCGACCTAGAGTTATTTGTCGCACCAAAAAAATCGGTACCTGCCATTAAGTCGATCATTCGAAGCAGCCAAGGGAGCATCGACGAAGGTGAGGCAATGCTGCCCGCATATCAGTTAGAGGAAGACGACGATGACTAACCATGTCTCTACGCTCAACGTGTTGCTCTATGGCGAACCCATCGCAACTATTACCAACGTGGGAAATGACAGAACCCTTTTTGCTTTTATGGATTCGTACATTAATGACGAATCGCGGCCTGTGTTGGGGCTGGGTTTTAAAGATGCTCTGGGTGGCTTGCTGACTAACTTTAAACCGATCCAGACCAAGTTAACCCCGTTTTTCTCTAACCTTTTGCCTGAAGAAACCATGCGTAATTACCTAGCAGAGCTTGCCGGTGTGAACCCTGCGCGGGAGTTTTTTCTATTGTGGGTGCTAGGGCAGGATTTAGCAGGCGCGATCACGGTTGAACCGGCCGATGGTGAAGCGCTGCCGCCTAATGTGCATCAAGACATTGAAGATGAAACGAAAATTGAAGCGCCAATGCGCTTTTCATTGGCGGGTGTGCAGTTGAAGTTTTCAGCCGTGCAACAGGCAAACGGCGGTTTGACCATTCCAGCAACCGGTAAAGGTGGCTCTTGGATTGTGAAATTGCCGTCGTCTCGATTTGACGCTGTGCCAGAAAATGAATATTCGATGATGGAGCTGGCTCGAATGTTGGGAATGGATGTGCCAGAAACGCAGCTATTACCGATTAACCAGATAGCTAACATCCCAGAAGGGATTGGCAAGTTTGGCCTCTCTTTTAAAAATGCTCAGGCTTTTGTGATCAAGCGTTTTGACCGTGCAGGTGGTCAAGCCGTGCACATTGAGGACTTTGCGCAAGTGTTTGGTGTCTACCCTCAAGATAAGTACAAAAAAGCCAGTATGCGTAATATTGCTCAGGTTATCGGCATCGAAGGCCAAGACAAGGACATCGCAGAATTTACTCGCAGATTGGTATTCAATAGCCTAATTGGTAATGCGGATATGCATTTGAAGAATTGGTCTGTGATTTACAAAGACAAGCGCACTGCATCGATAGCACCTGCTTATGACTTTGTCTCGACCATCCCTTATATCCCCGATGATAGTGCGTCGCTGAAGGTTAGCCGTAGCAAGAAATTCAGTGATTTCACGCTGGATGAGTTATCACACTTAGCCGCTAAAGCCATGTTGCCAGAAAAATTGGTGTTAGATACCGCCAAGCAAACCGTGGCAGGATTCTACGAAATTTGGGCGAAAGAAAAAGCGCATTTACCGCTTACCAAGTCGATGATTGAAGCAATCGAAACACACTTGCGAAGTATACCGCTACGTTAACATGAGAACCGATGCGTACAAAAATGCAGAGGCGTCGGCCATAGTGGCTTGAAGATTATGTTTAGTGACTTATTTTGTCAATCAAAGCCCTGATTGCCCCATTCCTTGGGGCGGTTCAAATCCCTCTTATTCACCTTCTAAAGCTTGTGGTATCAAGTGTTGCCCCATTGTCCCAACTGCCCACAGTAAGTGAGCAAATGGGTGGCTAGTTAGTTTCGCCTGTATGGCTTTTTTGGCATACGGCTGCGTTTGCCATCGAAGAACGCCAATACTCTGAACCAATAGAGGGATTCTTCATAACCTAGGCTATACGTTGGGCGTGCAGGCGGGATGAGTCCTAGTTTACGTCCTAGGCTGACAATCACGTAGAACGTAAGTTTTAGCGTCAGCCACGGGGCGAGAACCACCAATGTCGTCAGGCAATATCGGGTAAGTGTGTAGCCTACGCCATGAGATTTCTCGAGTAAGGCAATGCCAATACACCAGCCAAGGCCTGCCAGCATGGCTATTGGAAAGGTAATGGGGGCGAGTCGCATCATCAGTTGCATGTTAACGCCCTCCTGTGTGGTGTTGTGAAGCGGGCTCAAAGTTCACCAGCGGTTCGATCACATCAGCCACGGTTTCAATATCAGGTAACTCGATTTTCTGTTTTTCTAGAAGAGGATCTATGCCGTCGCGTACTTCTTTTCGAAAATAAGCGGCGGCAATTCGTGCGTCTGCCAACGACATCAAAGGAAATTGCCCCAAGGTTGCTTCTCGTCGTCCTTTGGCTGTGGTGTAGCGGATCATCCAATAAGGCGAGCCCTGTTTGCGGACGCAAAAGTATAGCCCTTCACCATATGAATATTTTTTGGGTCGGCTTTGCTGAAATAATGGAGGGGGCGCTTATTGAGCCAAAATGAGGGGGCTGCCCACCACTAAACAGGTAGTTGGTAACGGACATCTGCAAACCGATTTGGACGGGAAAATAAAAAAGCCCTGTATTTACAATCAAATAACAGGGCTTTTAAGACATGCTTGGACGGGTAGCTTGCTACCCAAGAATCTATTCGATGTTTTGGATCTGCTCGCGCATCTGCTCGATAAGCACTTTAAGTTCTACGCCTGATGCGGTGATGTCAGTGCTGATAGATTTAGAGGCCAGTGTGTTCGACTCACGGTTAAACTCTTGCATCATAAAGTCTAAACGACGGCCACAAGCGCCGCCTTTTTTGAGGATATTAGTCGCTTCTTTGACGTGTGAATCGAGGCGGTCAAGTTCTTCTGCCACGTCAGATTTTTGCGCCAGTAAGATCAGCTCTTGCTCTACGCGTGATGAATCTAGCTCAATTTTTGCTTCTTCAAACTTAGAGAACAGACGTTCACGTTGCCATTCTAAAATTTCAGGCATGCGAGCGCGTACTTTGACCACTTCTTCTGTGATAGCATCTAAGCGCTGAACAATCAGGTCTTTCATGTTTTCGCCTTCGCGACCACGAGCCTCAATAAACTCGTCTACAGCCCGATCAAATCCAGCGAGTAGGTCTTTGTTTACCGCGTCCATATCTTGTTCAGATGTTTCCATCACACCTGGCCAGTTCATAATCTGGAAAGGGTTAAGGCGGCTATCTTCACCGGTCATTTTCATCACTTGGTTAGCAGCGTCGATTACTTGCTTTGCCAAGCTTTCATTGATGCTCAGTTCGCCTTTTGCTGAAGGGTTTGCTTCAAAGCGTAAAGCACACTCTACTTTGCCGCGCGCCAAGCGCTTACGGAAGCGTTCACGCAGTACTGGTTCTAAGCCACGGAACTGTTCTGGCAGGCGGAAGTAGGTTTCCAAGTAGCGTTGGTTAACACTGCGGATTTCCCATACGGCTGTACCCCAATCGCCTTTCACTTCTTGGCGTGCGTAGGCTGTCATACTATAGATCATCGAATTTTCCTGTTTAATCATCTTTGAAAATAACGCGAGGCAATAGTAACACAGTTCCGAGCTTCGAGCTTCGAGCTTCGAGCTATCTGGAATCTAAAGCAGCTTGTGCGGAAGTTAGATTCTGAATTGCGATTGTGCTTCCTTCAGGGTGACGCAAGTGAAAGTGGTGTTATCCTTCTCGCCACTCGCCACTCGCCACTCGCCACTCGGTATGCTATCATCCTGCCCCAACCTAAAACGTCTCCCCCTTCATATAAGGTAGATGCCCATGCGTCCAAACGATCGCAAGGCGGATCAAGTTCGCCCAATCAAAATTACTCGTAACTACACAGCTTATGCAGAAGGTTCTGTATTGGTTGAATTCGGCAATACAAAAGTACTTTGTAATGCGACCGTTGAAGAGAACGTTCCACGCTGGCTAAAAGGTCAGGGTAAAGGCTGGGTAACGGCTGAATACGGCATGTTGCCACGCTCAACGCACTCACGTATGCGTCGTGAAGCCACAAGTGGCAAGCAAGGTGGTCGTACGATGGAAATCCAACGTCTGATTGCACGTAGCTTGCGTGCCGTTGTTGATCTAGAGGCGATGGGTGAAATCATGGTAACGGTTGACTGTGACGTTATTCAGGCTGATGGCGGTACCCGTACTGCGTCTATCTCTGGTGCGAGCGTAGCGATGGCAGATGCATTCCAACACTTAGTTGAGAAGGGCAAGCTCAAAGCGAATCCAATGAAAGGCCACGTAGCAGCGGTTTCTGTTGGCATCTTAGGTGAGAATATCCTTTGTGACCTTGAGTACACCGAAGATTCAGCAGCAGACACAGATATGAATGTGGTTATGACCGAAGATGGTCGCATGATCGAAGTTCAAGGCACCGCAGAGGGCGAACCGTTCACCCATGCAGAGCTGATGAAATTGCTCGAGTCGGCAACCAAAGGTATTACCGAGATCGTAGCGGCGCAGAAGGCGGCGTTAGAAAATTGATTTAGATAGTCTGAGTTATCTTTTCTAGAGACTAGGAACTAGAAACTAATAAACGGAGAAAGTAATGAAAGCATACCAGCGTGAATTTATTGAGTTTGCATTAGAAAAGGAAGTACTGAAGTTTGGTGAGTTTACTCTGAAGTCCGGTCGTAAGAGCCCTTACTTTTTTAACGCTGGTCTTTTCAATACTGGTCGTGACTTAGCGCGTCTGGGTCGTTTCTACGCAGCAGCACTAGCAGATTCTGGCATTGAGTTCGATGTACTATTTGGCCCTGCGTATAAAGGTATCCCGATTGCGACAACGACAGCAGTCGCGCTAGCGGATCACCACGATCTAGATACGCCTTACTGCTTCAACCGTAAAGAAGCAAAAGATCACGGTGAAGGTGGCAACCTAGTCGGTAGTGCACTAGAAGGCCGTATCATGTTAGTTGACGATGTCATTACCGCTGGTACTGCAATTCGTGAGTCAATGGAAATCATTCAGGCAAATGGTGCAGACCTTGCGGGTGTTCTTGTGGCTATTGACCGTCAAGAAAAAGGTAAGGGTGAGCTTTCTGCGATTCAGGAAGTGGAGCGTGACTTTGGTTGTGCAATTATCTCTATCGTTAGCCTAACGGACTTAGTGACATTTCTAGAAGAGAAAGGTACCGATGCAGAGCACCTTGAAGCAGTGAAAGCGTACCGAGCTGAGTATGGGATTTAGAGACTGAGTCTCGAGAACGCTGCGCTCCGAGATCGGGCTACGCCCTGCGAGATTCTAGAACTGACTTCGTCCACCGAGAGGTTTGAGCTGGTAGAACGGTGAAAGAAACTTTAGTGCAAAGGTGTTGGCAGGACTTGTTCCCTCGAAGAGATAATAATCCAGCTCTCGCCTCCATAGCGTAGCTAAACAAAAAGGGTTGACGTTTGTGCGTCAACCCTTAAATATTTTAACTCGCAACTCTATTTATATCGAATCCCTCTTTCGACACTTTCATCTGCCATGGTCTTATAGCGCTTGTGTAACCACATCCACTGTTCTGGTGCGCGCATAATAATCTCTTCAACAAATTTATTCATGTAGGCTGCGGCGGCAACTTCATTTTTTTTCGGGTAATCAGCCGAAATATCACGATCAGCGATGATCTCGTATTTACCGTCAGCATTGCGGAAACCTGAACCTGGCACGATGGCACATTTACTTGTGTAAGCAATAATGCTCGTTCCTGTGGTTGTGCACGCCTCTTCTACAGCAAAGAAAGGAACAAATACCGATTTGTTATGACCATAGTCTTGGTCTGGTAAATAGAACAATCGGTGCCCATCGCGCAGTACTCGAATCATCTGTTTGATATCACGACGGTATATCAATTGGTTACCATTATGGCTGCGACCACGGTACTGAATAAATTCATAGGCTGGATTACTGTGTGGACGGTAAACCCCATAACCTTGTAGACCAAGTACACCAAAAGCGCGTGCGGTAATTTCAAGGTTGAGAGCATGAACACAGCAAAGTAGAGCCCCTTTACCTTCTTTATCGAGTCGTTTTAGCTCTTCGATATCTTTAGCAACAAGAATGCGTTTAAAGCGCCACGTAGGCCAGAACCAAGTGATACCCGTTTCAATCAGCGCCATACCCGTGTTCTTAAAGTTCTCTGTCACCATGTTGTCGATCTCTGACTCTGATAGGTCAGGGAAAGAGAGTTCCAGATTGCGTTTGGCGATATGAACACGTGACTTACCGACTCGCATGCCAAGTTGTCCAATACCACGTCCTATGCGAAATAGCACAGAATATGGGAGGATATTAACGATTAGGGCCAGTAATCCAAAGCCAAACCAAACCCCCCAGTATTTAGGGTGCATTAAGGCAATAGAAAACTTAGGTTTTTCGACGGTGGTTCTGTTACTCATAATTATTACTTTATTTGTGCGCTCAGTAGCGCCCAGTATTCCTCAAAATTAGCGGTTGGCTGATATTTAAAGTCACTGCGAACAAATCGGTTCAAGCTTCCCTCAACTTGTCCCAATAGCTGGGCCGCCAATACTTTTTCATCCACTGGAAAGGCTTTTCCTTCGCGCAGCATACGCTCACGCAGAATTTGACGAAGTGAGGTTTCGATGCGTTCAAACAGCTGGTTGATTCGATCACGCAGGCGCTCATTTTCAAACATCAGAGCGTGGCCTGATAAAATTCGGCTCAGACCTGGGTTGCGCTCAGCAAAGGCCAAGATTAATTGTAATACTAGGCGAATTCGCGTCAGAGTGTCTTTCTCTTCATCGAGAATTCGGTTAATACGTGACATTAAAGACTCTTCGATAAACTCGATTAAGCCTTCAAACATTCGCGCTTTACTTGGAAAGTGACGATATAGCGCAGCTTCTGAAACGCCAACTTGTTTAGCGAGTTTTGCGGTTGTAATGCGTGAAGCACCTTCATTTGACTCCAGCATTTCGGCTAATGCTTGCAAAATTTCATCTCGGCGGTTGGTTTTTCGTGTTCCGGCCATGAAGCTTTCCTTATTTTGTTACCATTCTGAATAAAAAAGGGTTTGAATCTCTTTGTGCTCAAACCTGACAACCCCTTGTTCTGCGGTATTTCCATCTCTAGAGATGAATGCGCTTTAAGCGTCGAGTTTCTCCGCGATTGTCATCATTATTTGATGTGCTATCTGTTGTTTTGATGCAAGAGTAAGTGACTGCTTACCATCTTTCCAGTATACGGTGATTGCATTGTTGTTGCTATTAAAGCCTTGACCTTCAACTGAGACATCATTGGCACAAATGAGGTCTAAATTCTTTTTGACCAATTTCCCACGAGCATAGCTTTCAACATCTTGAGTCTCAGCAGCGAAGCCAACAGTAAAGGGTCTATTTTCAGTCAGAGCGGCAACGGAGGCGATGATGTCCGGGTTTTTGATCATACTAATGGTCATTTGATCGCTATCATCGGTTTTCTTTATTTTTTGCTCTGCGATGGTTGCTGGACGGTAATCGGCCACCGCTGCGCATCCGATGAATACGCTGTGATTAGGTGCATTTTCCATAACGGCGTCATACATGCTTTGCGCGCTATCGACGTCAATACGTTCAACACCTGCAGGGGTTGCCAGTGAAACAGGGCCAGCAATTAGGGTGACCTTTGCACCCAGCGCGTGTGCCGCTTGTGCGAGCGCAAAGCCCATTTTCCCTGAGCTGTGGTTTGAAATATATCGGACAGGGTCGATTGCTTCACGTGTTGGGCCTGCGGTGATAACCACTGATTGACCCTTTAATGGTTTTTCAGCGAAGAATTGCTCACAGAGTCCGACGAGTTGCATTGGTTCAAGCATGCGGCCAGGGCCGACATCTCCACAAGCTTGTTCACCCGCAGCCGGGCCCCAGATGTGCATGCCACGACGTTCTAGCGTTGCAATGTTCTCTTGAGTGGCGATATTTCGGTACATCTGTTGGTTCATTGCCGGTGAAACCGCGATCGGAGAGTCTGTCGCTAACACCAAAGTCGTTAACAGGTCGTTACCCATACCCGCACTCATGCGAGCAATTAAATCTGCGGTTGCTGGAGCCAGTAGAACTAAGTCTGCCCATTTAGCAAGCTCTATGTGACCCATTGACGCTTCAGCCGCAGGGTCTAACAGGCTATCTGATACCGGTCTGCCGGAGACTGCCTGCATAGTAAGTGGGGTAATAAACTCTTTGGCTGCATTTGTCATAACAACCTGAACTTGTGCACCACGTTCAATCAATCGACGTGTAAGTTCGGCACATTTATAAGCAGCAATGCCACCACTAATACCTAAAAGGATCTTTTTACCTGCGAGTGTTTGCATGATGATCTTCCTTAAAATTTCTGCCCGTAAGATAACACGGCTAACAATTGCGTGCCTAGAGTCGCTATCTGAGTTATTGAATTTGGAAGTGGAGCAAAACATCTCCTACTTAATTGACTAGGGTGTTGCTCAAGAATGTCTGAAGTGTCGCGGTTAGAGTATTTCATTGCGTGCTCAGAGTGCCTTTTGAGTGATACTAGCCTAGCTTGGTTGATAACTATGATGAGAACACAATGAAATCCATACCGAAATCGTCGATGCCACGTGAAAAGCTATTGTCACACGGACCACAAGCACTGACGGATGCTGAGTTATTAGCGATTTTTCTTCGAACGGGTACGCAAGGAATGAATGTGCTGGCTTTATCTGATCACTTGATCGGCGAGTTTGGTTCATTACGTCGGCTTTTTTCTGCGGAACTGAAGCAGTTTTGTCACTATAAAGGCTTAGGCGTTGCCAAATATGTTCAACTGCAAGCCGTGTTGGAAATGACTCAACGTTATTTGTCTGAGTCCTTGCAGCGAGGCG
This sequence comes from Vibrio sp. M250220, assembly GCF_036533795.1. NCBI lineage: Bacteria > Pseudomonadati > Pseudomonadota > Gammaproteobacteria > Vibrionales > Vibrionaceae > Vibrio > Vibrio sp. M250220. Next base: position 10,622 of record NZ_JATABI010000034.1, read on the forward strand.
ATGCTTTAACCAGTCCACAGCAGACGAAACTTTACTTATCTGGTCTACTAAGAGATAAGCAGAGAGAAGAATTCTACGTATTATTTTTAGACAATCAGCATCGAGTGATACATGGTGAGTCATTATTTCAAGGTACGATCGATAGCGCATCAGTTTATCCGAGAGAGGTGGTAAAACGCGCATTAGAACTTAATTCAGCGGCACTTATTCTCGCGCACAATCACCCATCAGGCATTGCAGAGCCTAGCCAAAGCGATAGAAGAATTACCTGCCGAATCAGTGATGCGCTGGCGCTGGTGGACATTCGAGTGCTTGACCATTTTGTTATCGGAGACGGTGAGATAGTGTCTTTCGCGGAACGAGGGTGGATATAATTTAGTTTCGAGTTTCGAGTTTCGAGTTTCGAGTTTCGAGTTTCGAGTTTCGAGTTTCGAGAGAGGCTAGTGGATCGATTAGAGAAGTAGATAAGACGATTTCGGGGTTGATTAGCAGCAAATCTGCAACTGTTAAGTAGCTGAAATCTTTCTATGAACGAGCTTCCAGAACCTCGAAACGGCTATTTTCTGTGATTTTGTTTAAGTTTTGGTTGTGGGAACGTCGATTTCTGCTACAATCGCCCGACATTTTTTAGCACATAAATCAGCTCTGCCTAAAAAAGATCAGGAAAACCTGTAAAAAGGATCTGTTCGGGTCTTGAGCAATGCTACGCAAGTTAGTATAATGCGCGACCTTTGATAGCCTTGTATGGGTTTCCATAGCGGTATAAGACCTCAAACTTCTAACTTTAGAAACTGAGAGGTTCGGCCACCAAGGTTGATATCGAGCTGAAACGATTTTGGAGAAGACATTCATGTCACGAGTATGCCAAGTAACTGGTAAGCGTCCAGTAACGGGTAACAACCGTTCACACGCACGCAATGCTACTAAGCGTCGTTTTCTGCCGAACCTACAAACTCATCGTTTCTGGGTAGAGAGCGAAAAACGTTTTGTTAAACTACGTCTATCTGCTAAAGGTATGCGTATCATCGACAAGAAAGGCATCGATGCTGTTCTTGTTGATATCCGTGCAAACGGCGTAAACGTTTAAGAGGAAATAGACAATGGCAAAGAAAGGCGTACGTGAGAAAATCCGTCTAGTATCTTCTGCAGGTACTGGTCACTTCTACACGACTGATAAGAACAAACGTAATATGCCAGGCAAATTCGAGATCAAAAAATTTGATCCTGTAGTTCGCCAGCACGTTATGTACAAAGAAGCTAAAATCAAGTAATTGATTATTCTTTGAACTTCCTTCGGGAAGCGTGAATTAGAAACCCAATCATAGAAATATGGTTGGGTTTTTTATTGCTCTTTTTTCTGCTATTTTTTAACGAGTTAATAGCAGTGAAAAGACTGAATCATGCGAGTTTCCCCATCGCGCCGCAGGCGTTGGAACAACATCCTTATCTTGGGCATTATTGCGTTTATCGGCCTGCTGAATTTGCCGACATTGATCAAAACCTATTTGATTGATGATCCGGTGATGCAAAGCCAGCCCCCATATTTGTTCAATCCCAATGCTGAGTTGCAAGCATTACATTTCTCAAACTGGTCACTGGAAAAGAACCAAGGTCGTTGGCGCAGTACTATCCCCACGTCCATTGCTGAACAAGAACTTGCGCAGCGTTGGCAGAGTTTGGTGGGAACTGAAGTGACACAAGAGAACTTTGATAGTTTGAAGCCTCAGTTGACCTCCCCGAAATCCATTGAAGCTTGGTATTTGGATCAGGAAGAGCCGCAAAGGATCACGTATTATCAAACGCCTCAATTTTGGCTATTAAAAAACTGGCAGGATAAGTGGATCGCGATTTCAGTGCAAAGTGAGTATCTTGTTCCGAACGAGCTTTAATCACTTTGATTTGCTGTGTTCCCCGAGCAACAATCTAAAGAAACTCGAAACTCGAAACTCGAAACTCGAAACTCGAAACTCGAAACTCGAAACTAGGACCCATACATGCCTGAATTACCTGAAGTTGAAGTGAGCCGAATGGGGATATCCCCTCACTTAATCGGTGAGACGGTTGCCAAAATTACTTTTCGTACACCTAAGCTGCGTTGGGACATTCCAACAGAGCTTAAGCAAATGGAAGGGCAGGTGATTCGTAATATCTCTCGCCGAGCCAAATACTTACTAATTGAGACCGACATTGGTAGCGCGATAGTCCACCTAGGTATGTCGGGCTCTTTACGAGTTTTGGATGCAGAGATCGCTCCAGCAAAGCACGATCACGTTGATCTCAAACTGACTAACGGCAAGGTACTGCGTTACAACGATCCAAGGCGTTTTGGTGCCTGGCTATGGACCGAAGATGGGACTCATACTGCACTAGGTACTATGGGGCCAGAGCCACTTACTGATGATTTTAGCTGTGAATATATCGCTGAAAAAGCCAAAGGTAAGCGAGTCGCGGTGAAGCAATTTATTATGGATAACAAAGTGGTTGTCGGTGTGGGTAATATCTACGCCAATGAGTCTCTGTTTAGTTCACGAATCCACCCAACCCGACCTGCAGGAACGCTGACTAGCAAAGAGTGGGCTTTACTTGTCGACGAGATTAAACAGGTACTGGCTACCGCCATTAAGCAAGGCGGTACGACGCTGAAGGATTTTGCTCAAGCGGATGGTAAGCCCGGATATTTTGCTCAGGAGCTTCAGGTTTACGGTAAAGCTGGAGAGCCATGCCCAAGCTGTGGAGAACCACTTGAAGAGCTTAAAATCGGCCAACGCAATACGTTTTTTTGTGGTGGATGTCAGAAGTAGAAGGCATTTGAATGAATTATGAATTATCTTGCGAAAGCTTATTATGGTAAAGTGCTCGGCTGATGTATAGCCGACCTGACGTTCAAGGTATGAGTAAACGAGACAATTATGAGTAAACGAGACAATAAAGAAAAGTTTCTAGATTCCTTTTACTACCTTCCTCTGTTCTGGATTGCAACGGGGATGTTTTGGTTCTCTGGTGGTGATAAAACTCTAGTTGCTTTTGTTTTAGTCTCGGCAATTGTCTCGCTACTCAGAAATGGGCTAAGAACCATAATCGATAATTGGAATAATGGGTATTGGTTAAAGATAGTTTTTACGTACGCTACATATGTAGTTGTATCATATTATTATTATGACTTCGGCTCTAGAGAGTTAAGAGCCTCATTGGTTGCATTAGTCTATCTAGCAACTTTACCAAGAGCTTCTTTGTCTTTTCAAAGGTTTAAGTGGATTGTGTTGTTAGCTTCGATAAACTGTTTAGCAATTAGTACTTACTATCAGTTTATTGTTCCGACTGAGCGAATTCTTTGGCCAGTTAATGCAATTCCGTTTGCCACATTTTCAGCTTTAGTTGCTTTAGTTGCTTTAGGATGCACTCGCAGGGAGAAAAATACTATATGGAAAGTTGTGCTTTTTGTCTCTTTTTGTGCCGCAACGGTAGGAGCTATCTTGACCCAGACTCGAGGGATCATTGTTTCTTTGGCAGTAGTATTACCAATAGTTGCTATCTATATATGTATGTCATATCAAAGTATCAAGAAAAGATGGCTCGCGTTAATTGGTGTTGCATTATTTTTAAGTGGGTACGCTTCTGCCCCACTGCTTGAAAAACGAGTTACACAGACTTTTAATGAAATTGCCAATATCCAACGTGGAAATATGGAAACTTCAATTGGCCTCCGGTTATCGATGTACCAAAATGCTATTGATATATCTGCAGAAAAACCAGTTTTTGGTCATGGAAAGCAACTGCAGCCATATATTGATGGTTTACTAGATGATAAAAAAATCTCGAGACAAGTGCATCATTTTATGTCGATGAATTTTCATAGTGGTTACTTAGAGAAATTAGTTGTATCAGGAGTTATCGGATTAGCTTTAATGTTACTTGTATTACTCTACCCTTTAGTTCTGTCGATAAAAAATAGAAGCTGTGAATGGTCTGTTTGTGCTACAGGGGCGGTATCGCTTGTTTATATTTTGGCTAATATTACAGATACACCGTTTACGAATGGCCATAGCTTTGTTTCTTATTTGATTTTTATTGGTGTTGCTATATATATACCAAGTACGCCACGCTCTAGGGGAGAAACATGAAGCTTTTCTATTACTTCAAACATTTCGGATTAGAGCTGATACCTTCTTTCTTTTTTTTTCGATATAAGAAATCACTAGAGAGCAGGTATTCAGATAAAAAAGAAGATATTCAGATAAGGGTTAATTATTACTGTAAACTTGGTTCAGGCTTGATACCATCAAGCTTTAAGACTCCTATCGGGTCTTATAAGCGAAAAGGTTACACATCTTATTACTTCGATCTAAAAGAGTTCCTACACTACTTTCCTAAATCATATCGATTTAACTATTATTTTGGTGATGAAACTCATATAGAGCCAATTCCTACGCTCTTTAAAGCGAGACCAATTGAAGGCGACAATGCCAATTCAGTTTTGTTTAAACTTGATAAACGTAGACACTTTCGTTTTGTAGAAGATCGGCTTAACTTTTCTGATAAAAAGGATGCAGCAGTATTTCGAGGTGCGGTTACCCAACCACATCGAATTCGATTTATGCAGGAAATGTTTGACCACCCCTTAGTTGATGCTGGCCAGTCAAACTGCTCAGATGAACACCCTGAATGGCAAAAGCCATTTATGTCTGTTGAAGAGCAACTTCAATACAAATTCCTGATCTGTTTAGAAGGGAATGATGTTGCCTCCAACTTAAAGTGGGCGATGTCTTCAAATTCGGTTGTGGTTACTCCTAAAATGAAGTTTGAAACTTGGTTTATGGAAGGCACTCTTCAAGCAGGTGTGCATTATATTGAAGTGAAAGATGATTGGTCTGATTTTGAAGAAAAGATTCAATATTACATTGATAATCCACTAGATGCAGAGAAAATCGTCAAAAATGCTCATGATTATATCGCTCCATTTAAAGATGAGAAGCTAGAGCAATTAGTATGTATTAAGACATTAGAACGATACTTCGAGCTATCTGGGCAGTTAGAGAAAAAGTAAGTAATGGAAAAAATTCTAATCGTAGGCCCTTCTTGGGTTGGTGACATGGTCATGTCTCAGGGCCTGTATATTGAGCTCAAAAAACAGTATCCAGACGCACAGATTGATGTGCTAGCACCAGCATGGTGTAAAGCGATTCTAGAGAGAATGCCACAAGTTGATCAAGCACTAGAGATGCCGCTTGGTCATGGACAATTTGATCTCAAAACCCGTTATCAAATGGGTCAGCAATTAAGAAGTTTAAATTACACTCAAGCTTATGTATTGCCTAATTCCGCTAAGTCAGCTCTGATCCCATTTTTCGCTAAAATTCCTCAACGAGTTGGTTGGAAAGGAGAAATGCGCTTTGGCCTGCTCAATGATATTCGCACTAACAAAAAGTCGTTCCAGTACATGCTAGAGCGCTATGTTGCGTTAGCTCACTCGAAAACTGCGATGACAGGTAGTGGGTGTTTAGGTGAGTTGAAAGATTTGCCGTATCCAGCTTTAAGTTTGCAACCAGAAACTCAGCAAGCAACAATGAAGCAGTTTGAGCTTACTGAAGGGCGTCCGATTCTTGGCTTATGCCCAGGCGCTGAGTTTGGGCCAGCTAAGCGTTGGCCTGAGGGGCACTTTGCTCGTGTGGCTTCAGACATGATTAGTAAGGGTTACCAAGTCTGGCTATTCGGTTCAGCAAAGGATCGTGAAGTGACTTCTGCCATTATCGAACAGGTCGCGTCGGAGAATCAGCGATATTGTCATAACTTAGCCGGAAGCACTTCTTTGGTCCAAGCAGTAGACTTGATTGGTGCATGTAAAACGGTTGTAAGTAATGACTCAGGACTAATGCATGTAGCCGCTGCGGTGGGTTGTAACGTCGTTGCAGTATATGGTTCAAGCTCCCCGAAATACACCCCACCACTCACTGATAGGCTGGCTATTCTAAATACAGATATTGAATGTCGCCCTTGTTTTGAACGTACTTGCCCTAAACAGCACCTAAAATGCTTACAAGAACTTATGCCAGAGAAGGTTATTGAGGCAATTGCTAAACTCGATGCTTTGGTTGTAGGTTAATGGCTATATTAGTTCGCTTAGCTTATACCTTGTTACTAGCATGTGTTAGCCCCTTGCTGCTTTGGAGGCTTTATCGTTCAAAGCCTAATAAACCCAAGTTTGGGCAGCGATGGAAAGAGCATTTTGGCTTTACACCCAAACTAGATAATCAAAGAAAAGGTGTAATTTGGGTTCATGCTGTTTCTGTAGGGGAGGTTCTGGCGAGTAAGGGGCTAGTGAGCCGCTTAGCCGAGCAATACCCGGGTAAGCAGCTACTTGTTACTACGACAACCAGTACTGGCGCTGAGCAAGTCTCTAAATTGGGTAATCATGTTACTCATCGCTATATGCCAATAGACTTTTCTTGGTGTGTGCGTAAGTTTCTTAACGTTATTAAGCCTGAGGTAATGCTCATTATTGAAACAGAGCTATGGCCTAACACTATACATACTGTCGCTTCGTACAATGTACCTATGGTGCTTGTGAATGGGCGTCTATCTCAGAAGTCATTTTTGAACTATCGGAAGCTTAGCCTACTGATATCACCAATACTGCAGAAACTGTCGATAATAATGACTGTTCACGGTGATGATGCTGATCGCTTTCGACAATTAGGAATCAGTAGTAAAAAGGTTATTGATACTGGTTCGATCAAGTATGATGTGAAAGTTGATGAAGAGGCGTATCACCAAGGCCAAGCGCTAAAGCTTCAATTTGGTGATAACCACAAAGTCTTGGTTGCAGCAAGCACGCATCTCGGTGAAGACGAACAAGTCCTTTCTGCTTTTAAATCTGCAAAATTGGAACATCCAGAATTACTACTTGTACTGGTTCCACGTCACCCTGAGCGTTTTGACTCTGTGGCTGAACTTGTAGTAAATGAACAGTTATCTTTGGTGAGGCGAAATAGTGGCAGTTTAGATAGGTTACCTGAAGGCACAGATGTCTATTTGGGTGATACTATGGGGGAAATGATCAAGTTTTTTGCAGCCAGTGACCTTGTTTTTATGGGAGGTAGCCTTCTCGGAGATAAGGTTGGTGGGCATAACTTTATTGAGCCCGCAATGCTTTCTAAGCTGACTATTACTGGGCCAAGTTATTATAACTTTGCTGACCTCGCTCAGCAGCTTATCGCAGCAGACGCTCTAGAAGTCGTCGAGGATGAAGAGCAATTATCCAGCAAGGTTATTGAGTGCTTATCGTCACCTAAAAAGTTAGAGCAAGGTGGTAGGGCAGCTTTGTCAGTTGTAGAGCAAAACCAAGGTGCGCTTCAGCGTAGTGTCGATATTATCAACAGAGTTATAGAGAGTTCTAAGTGATCAAAACATTCATCATTCACGTCAGTAAAGGTTATGAAGAACGACGTAAGCATATTGATACTCATCTTCCTTCTCGAGGTATCAATGAGTATGAGTATATGCTTCGAGGTGATATTGATGATCTGAGTACTGATGTCATAAATGTTTTTTTTGGAAATGCCTTAACGCTTCCTGAAAAATCCTGCTTTTATAAGCATTATTTAGTGATGAAAAAAGTAGTAGAAGAATGCATACCTCAAGTTCTTGTTTTAGAAGATGATGCATTTTTAAGAAAGGATTTTTGTGAACAAGTTGAGTTAATCCAACATGAAATAGCATTTAATAATGAGAAAAATTATCTAATAAATATTGAAGAAGCTTCTAGTTTAGTCCCCTTCTCTATTCGAAATCGGAATCAAAAGCTATACCTGTCTGATATTAACAAACTGACTGGCGGGTTGATCTATGACTATGAATTTGCGAAAAATGTTATTGAGCATATGAGTAGTACTACTCAAAATCTACCCATAGATACTACATTGGGTCAATTACGTAGTGAATTAAGATACAACCTATTCTGGGTTCATCCGCCACTAGTTTGTCAGGGCAGTAAAAACGGCCAGTTTGATAGCGAACTCAGTGGACGAACGTCGGGACTAAAAACAAGGATTAGGGGCTTTTTCAAAGATTACTACAAAATGCATATATTGAGCAATTTGAGGTTAAGTCATCTAAAACATTTTAAGAACATTATAAAGTACTGATTTCCTTGTTATAACCGTTTATTAGAGTTTGCCAGTCTTCTTCTTGCCAGTATATATCAGCACTTTCTTTTCTGAAGGAGCGTAGTAGTCGGTGTAAGTTACCTGATTTCCATTTTCCCTGCTTTCTTATTACACATTTGTCAAAGTCGATGATCCATACGTGGTTTAGGTTATTGATTAAAATATTGCGAATGTTTAGATCTGTGTGATCTACGTTCGCATTATGCATCTTGGCTATTTCTTGTCCGATTTTTTTGTACGTATCTTTAGGTATAGGGCCTTCTTGAAGAAGAGTTGCGAGATCTTTTGCTTGCGAGATCTTTTCAGTCAATATGTCTGCTGAATAGGAAAAAGGGTTGCGCTTAATGATGTGCGCTGCAATCGGCGTCGGCACATTTACGCCAGCGTGCTTTAGGTGTAACAGTACATTGAATTCTTGGTAGGCTCGAGTTCTTGCCCAACCAGAAAATAGATAGTGATCTTTGACGAGTTTTCCAAATAATCCCCCTCGATGGTAGTGCCTAAGTGCTAACTCTAGACTACCGCTTTTTACAAACCATGTTGTTCCTCTGCCTTGCGCTGAACCAATGACAAGTCCGTGTTTTTTCCAAAACAAAGGTGAGAAATGTTCGTGGGTATATTGATCTGCTTTATCTTGCAGCACACGGCTATGTTCGTATTGGGTCTCTTTCAACATAATCAATCGCTTCTTTGGAGTTGCTTGTGGCATACTACTTAAAATTCTTACAGACCAAAAGCACTCTCTCAAATGAAATCAATAAAAGCGCCAAGGAAAATCTTGCTCGTACTAACTCGCTTTCTAGGAGACTGTTTACTAGCGACAGGAATGATTCGCTCGCTAAGAGACGCATATCCTCAAGCTATTATCGATGTCATGGTTACTCCTGCTGGACGATGGGCACTGGAAGGTAATCTAGATATCGATCAAGTAATTGTCGTTAATCAAAAAGTGACTCTGCTTGAAGGATTTAAATTGTTTAGGCGATACTATCGCCAGTATGACCTTGCAATAACGGATAAGCCAACTGGGAAATCAGAGTTTTATACGTTGCTATTTAGCAAACAAAGACGCTTTCGAGTTATCGAAGAGCGGATGAAGGGAACTTGGAGAGCTTCGAAGAGGTTGTTTGAACATTGTGTATTGGAAAATGAAAATCAAGAACACCGAGTTTTACGTAATCTGAATTTACTTAGTCCTCTAGGAATCTCGTTAAAGGGCTGTGTTGTTGCGCCAATTGATGACGCTCTTCCGGAATTACCTTTAGAATATATTGTCATGCATGTACCTGCATCGAATCAATTAAAGCAATGGCCAATTGAACATTGGGCTAAATTGCTACAGCGAATTATAGATAAAGGTGTGAATGTAGTTTTAACTGGCTCCCCTAGTGATAGAGATAAACATTTGTTAGCTGACTTATGTTCTTTAGTGGATACATCTGAACATATTATAAACTTGAGTGGTATGTTAACGGTCGCGCAAACATCAGGGCTAATAAGTAAAAGTCGAGGGTATATTGGTCTAGATAGTGGGATTTCTCATTTAGCTTCTGCACATAATATTCCTATAGTGGTATTAATTACCGTTGATCCTGCTAGTATGTGGGCTCCATGGCCGTACATGCATCAAATTAGATCAGGTGAGCTTTCTCCTTTTAATAACCTTGATACAGAGCAGACTGTAGGCAATGTCACTTTGCTCCTTTCAAGTAAATCTTGCTCACCATGCTCTATTCGTCACTGTGTGGATGACGATACTTCACTATCTCCATGTTTAAAGGATATAACTCCGCTCGATGTGTTTGAGGTCGTAGCAAGAAAGATACTGCTTTATAGAGGATAAAATGAAGGTTTCTTTGATAATTACTACATATAACTGGAAAGAGGCATTAGGTGCGGTTCTTGAAAGTGTCAAGCATCAAACCCAGCTTCCTTTTGAGGTTATTGTGGCTGATGATGGTTCAAGAAAAGATACCAAAGAACTTTTAGATTCAATAAAACCATTATTTCCAGTGCCGCTATTTCACAGTTGGCAAGAAGACCTTGGCTTTAGAGCCGCAGAGAGCCGAAACAAAGCTATTGCTAAGTCTCAAGGAGACTATGTGGTCATTATTGATGGAGATATTTACTTACCTCCGACATTTATTGAAGAGCATTGTAGATATGCAAGAGTGGGGCAATTTATTCAAGGGGGACGAGTGCAGCTAGACCCAGCTTGTTCATCTTCTTTGATTGACTCTGGAGTGGTCCCTACAATTTGGTCTAAGGGGTTGAAGAACCGTAAGAATATCATTTCAAACCGATTATTAGCCAACCTATTTTCTAGAGTATGGAATAGTGAATCTTCGACTCGAAGTTGCAATATGTCTTTTTGGCGTAAAGATATATTAAAAGTAAACGGCTTTAACAATGATTTTGTAGGGTGGGGAAGAGAAGACAGCGAGCTAGTTCATCGCTTATTGAATAGTGGTGTATCTCGTTTATACCTGAAGTTCGCTGGTGCGGGGCTTCACTTATATCATAAAGAGAACGCTAGAGCCTCTTTAGTTGAAAATGATCAAATATATCAAACAACAATAGATAGTAAATTAACTCGTTGTGAGCATGGTATTGACCAGTTTTTAGAGGATGGACCGTGTTAAACCCAAACTCTATATGTGTATTGAGGCTCTCTGCGATTGGCGACGTTTGCCATGCCCTCTCTGTCGTGCAGCAGATTCAACAACGTTATCCGAGTTGTAACATTACTTGGATAATGGGAAAAATTGAGGCGCAACTATTAGGCGACCTTGAAGGTGTTAACGTTGTTGTCTTCGATAAAAAGCGCGGTTTTAAAGGGATGAAAGAGGTATGGCAGCAGCTTAAAGGGCAGCGTTTTGATTACCTACTACATATGCAGGTCGCGCTGAGAGCAAGTCTTTTAACGCTTGGGATAAAAGCAAGAAAGCGAGTTGGATTTAGCTGGAGTAGAGCGAAAGAAGGTCAGTGGTTATTTACTAATGTGAAGCTGCCTGCAACGGATGCCACTCATGTCCTCGACAATTTCGCTCAGTTTGTCCTTTACTTGGGTTGCCCGGCCCAAGAACCAAAATGGAATATCCCTCTTGCCGAGAGCGATTATTCGGCACTGGCTCAACTTGGTGGTAAACCCTATATTGTGATTTGCCCAGCAGCCAGTAAAGATGAACGCAATTGGCTTCCTGAACGTTATGCGAGTATTGCCGATTATGCGGCGGGAAAAGGTTATCAAGTCGTGCTTTGTGGTGCCCCTACTGATAGAGAGCATAGCTTAGCTGATAGCATCATAGGTTTTGCAGAGACATCGATTCATAATCTCGTTGGGCAGACCAACCTAAAACAATTAACGGCGGTACTCTCAAAAGCAGAAGTGGTGATTGCCCCAGATTCAGGCCCAGCCCATATCGCGACGACGCAAGGCACACCTGTTATTGGTCTTTATGCTCATAGTAATCCTCGCCGAACAGGACCTTATAATAGTTTGCCGTATGTGGCCTCTGTTTATGATCAAGTTGCAGAAGCCCAATATGGTAAAGCTGTCTCTGATTTACCTTGGGGCGCGAGGGTAAAAGGAGCTGACTTAATGTCGAACATCTCTGTTGAGTTAGTCGAGCAGCAATTAGATAAAGTATTGACTGCACCGCAAACTGAAAAGTCAGCGGTGCAATAAGAAACGGAATATATAGGATAGTTATGCGTATCGCCATCTACCCAGGAACTTTCGATCCAGTGACCAATGGTCATTACGACTTAGTAAAACGAGCAGCGAGTATGTTCGATCACCTTGTTATTGGTGTTGCAGAAAGCCCGAGTAAGAATACTTTGTTCTCTCTTGAGGAGCGAGTAGCGCTGCTGAGAGAAACTTGCTCAGAACTCAATAATGTGTCAGTCGATGGTTTTAGTGGTTTGTTGGTTGATTTTGCAACAGAAAAGAAAGCGACAATATTGGTTCGCGGCTTGAGAACAACAATGGACTTTGAGTATGAGTTTGGTTTAACGACCATGTATCGCCGTCTTAAGCCAGAACTTGAAAGCTTGTTTCTAACACCTGCTGAAGAGTATGCGTTCCTTTCTTCTACTCTTGTTCGTGAAGTCGCGATTCATGGTGGTGAAGTAGAGCAATTTGTTCCCAAGTGCGTTCACCGTGCGATTACCAAAAAGTTAACGGCTAAATAGTAAAGAGAGTCCAATGAACATACTGATTTATACTCATGCGACTTTGCCTGTAGTGAATTATGGTGGCACTGAGCGTGTAATATGGGATCTTGTCTATGCTCTTCACCTGCAAGGTCATCAGGTGACGCTTCTTGCTGGTAAAGGAACGGTTTGTGATTGGGCTAGGGTAATAGAGTTCAACTCAAAGGTGCCACTTGAAAACCAAATCCCTAGTGATGTTGATGTCGTGCATTTTCATGGTGATTTTGAGCCTATCTCGCGCCCTTATGTGATTACTCAACATGGCAATTCAAACGGACCTATCGATCCAAATACAATTTTTGTTTCTTCACAGCACGCACGTAATCATGGAGCGCAAGCTTATGTGCACAACGGCCTGAACTGGGATAATTACCTCAAACCAGACCTAAACGCTGACCGAGAGCGCTTTCACTTTTTAGGCAAGGCGGCATGGCGAGTTAAGAATGTCCAAGGGGCGATTGATATCACCAAGCACGCTGGTGAGCAACTCGATGTTCTTGGTGGCCATCGCCTCAATTTTAAGATGGGCTTTCGCCTGACATTAGACCGTCATGTCCGTTTCTTAGGGATGGTGGATGATACGACAAAGTCGCAAGTGATGACCAAATCTAAGGGATTAATCTTTCCTGTGACTTGGCATGAACCTTTTGGGCTTGCCATTACAGAAAGCCTTTACTTTGGCTGCCCTGTGTTTGGCACTCCTTATGGTTCGCTTCCTGAACTTGTGAGTCGTGATGTTGGCTTTTTATCTAACAAACAATCAGAGCTTATTGAGGCTGTGGGTAGCTTTTCAAACTTTACTCCGACTATTTGCCATGAATATGCACGAGATTTGTTTAATGCGGATGGGATGGCGAAAGCGTATGTTGCTATGTATGAGAAGGCGGCTTTAGGCGAGGCGATTAATCCTCACTTAGGCAACATTATTACTGACTTTAAGCGTCTACCTTATATAAAGTAAGCCCACGCATGTGCGTGGGCTTACTATGACTAGTAACCGACATAGGGGTCGTTGCCATTTCTGCGTGTCTTGAGTAATTTGAGTATCCACATATATTGCTCTGGATGCGGATGGACAAATTGTTCGACCACTTCATTAATGACTCGAGCGTCTTTATACTCATCGCCAGATAAGTCCTCAATCGGTGCTTTTATCTCAATCTCATATTTGCCAGTTTCGATATTGTAGCTAGCAAAAGTCGGAACAATCTTGGCGCGACTCACTTTAGCCAGTTTACCTAGCCCTGGTAGTGTGGCTTTTTCTGTCGCGAAGAAATCAACGAAAACGCTTTGTTCGGGGCCGTGGTCTTGGTCGGGTAGGTAGTAACCTAAATAGCCATCTTTTACCGATTTAATAAACGGTTTGATACCACCGCTGCGGTCATAGACACGGCCACCATACTGGACTCTCTGCTTATGCATTAGCCAGTCGGTCACAGGGTTTTTTTGGCTGTTAGCCATTGCTGATACAGGGAGCCCTCGTGATGCCAGTAAGATTGCTGGGATATCAATACACCAAGAGTGTGGCACAAGCAAAATAGCACTTTGACCGTTGTCTCGTAGTGCGTGGAGGTGTTCAATTCCTTTTATCTCAGAATGCTTTTCAAGCCACTTTTTATTTCTAAGAGTGATCGCTGGAAAGCCTAGTAGAAATGCTCCGGCCGTCGTTAAGCACTTCTCTAGGATAGCTTCACGTTCTTGCTCAGACTTTTCTGGGAAGCAAAGCGATAAGTTAATACGAGCTTTTTGAATAGAGCCCTTTTGCTTTTTACATAGTTTCTTTGCGACGAAAGATGCCACTGAAACCCGCACGGAGTTAGGCAGTAGGGATATAGGTAACCCAATCAATAGACCAAGCCATGTTCCCCAATGCTTGGGAGCAAGGAATGCTTTCTGGAATGTTGGGTTATATGCTTTAGGGTCGTAGTCGTTGCGTTCTGTAGTCACGAAAAACCTTTATCTGACAAGAAAAGAAAAAAGCCAAGAGTTATTGCTAAGATAACGTCTTGGCTTTGAATCAGCAAATAGTTCGATTAGCTGTTAATCAAGCTCATATATTCAGCAACACCTTCGGCAACTGTTTTGAACTGGTGATCACAGCCAGCAGCGCGTAGCTTGGTTAAATCGGCTTGAGTAAATTCTTGATAAGCACCTTTTAAGTGCTCTGGGAACGGAATAGTCTCTACAGTGCCTTGGCCGTGGTACTTGATTACCGCTTTAGCGACTTCTTCAAAAGATTCTGCGTTACCAGAACCCAGGTTGAAAATGCCAGATACACCATTTTGCATAAACCAAAGGTTAACGGCTGCAACATCGCCTACATAGACGAAATCTCGTTTGAAGGTTTCACTGCCAGCAAACAGCTTCGGGTTTTCTCCAGCATTCATTTGGTTGTTTAAATGAAATGCGACTGAAGCCATAGAGCCTTTGTGCTGCTCGCGAGGGCCGTAAACATTGAAGTAACGGAATCCTGTTACTTGAGATAGTTTTTCTCCGTGCTCTTCTGCGTCTTGCCAGATGCGGCGAACGTAATTATCAAATTGCTGTTTCGAATAACCATAGACATTTAGAGCGCCTTCGTATTGTTTCTCTTCAATGAAAGTATCTGTCTCGCCGTAAGTCGCCGCTGAAGAGGCGTAAAGGAAAGGAATCTCACGCTCAAGGCAGTAATGAAGAAGCTCTTTTGAATACTCGTAGTTATTGAGCATCATGTATTTGCCATCCCACTCTGTCGTAGCAGAACAAGCACCTTCGTGGAAGATAGCTTCGATAGGCCCAAAGTCATCACCAGCCATGATTTGAGTTAGGAAATCATCACGATCCATGTAATCAGCGATATCAAGATCGACTAGATTTTGGAACTTCTTACCGTTCTTTAGATTATCGACAACTAAGATGTCATTAATGCCTTGTTCGTTAAGTGCTTTGATGATGTTGCTGCCAATCATGCCAGCGCCGCCAGTAACGATGATCATAAGTAAATCCCAATAAGTAGTTAAACTGATGCGAGTATATCATGTAATGCGAACTGGGCGCACATTGTGGTTTGTTTATAATTTTACCCAATGATGACCGATATCTAACTACATGGTAGAGGTTGGCGTCGATTCTTACAGGGGATTGTTGTATTATCACGGTCGGTTTTGCACAAGAATTGATTGATAGGTCTGTCTGTATCTTTGATAGACTTAGTATTTGATATTGCTACTTAAGGCTAATGCAACATCAAAATTATTTTAGTAAGGATGAAAGTACTATGACCATCACGCCAGAGCGCATGACACATTTGAAACAGCTTGAAGCTGAGTCTATCCATATTATGCGAGAAGTAGCGGCTGAATTTGATAACCCTGTGATGCTTTATTCAGTTGGTAAGGATTCTTCGGTGATGCTTCACCTTGCTAAAAAAGCGTTTGCTCCTGGTATACCACCGTTCCCACTTATGCATGTCGATACCACTTGGAAGTTCAAAGAAATGATCCAGTTTCGTGATTACATGGCGGAGAAGCTTGGCATGAAGTTGATTGTTCATCAAAACCCAGAAGGTTTAGCGATGAACATAAGCCCGTTTGTTCATGGAAGCTCCAAGCATACCGACATAATGAAAACCCAAGGATTAAAGCAGGCGTTAGACAAGCATGGCTTTGATGCGGCATTTGGTGGTGCACGTCGTGACGAAGAAAAGTCGCGTGCAAAAGAGCGAGTTTATTCTTTCCGTGATGAACACCATCGCTGGGACCCAAAGAATCAGCGTCCTGAACTTTGGAACATCTATAACGGGAAAGTGAATAAAGGCGAAAGTATTCGAGTATTTCCGTTGTCTAACTGGACAGAGCTAGATATCTGGCAATACATCTACCTAGAGAGTATTGAGATCCCAAGTCTTTACCTAGCGAAGAAGCGCCCTGTTGTTGAGCGTGATGGCATGCTGATCATGGTTGATGATGAACGAATGGAGCTTAAAGAGGGTGAAGTCGTCGAAGAAAAAATGGTTCGCTTCCGTACTCTTGGTTGCTATCCGTTAACCGGGGCGGTTGAATCTGAGGCGACAACTCTGCCTGAAATTATTCAAGAAATGCTTCTAACCACGACTTCAGAGCGTCAAGGGCGTGCCATTGACCACGATAGCTCCGGTTCAATGGAGAAGAAAAAACGTGAAGGTTATTTCTAACCGCACAAATTATAGACATACTTAAGTTAGCGAAATGGCCATAACCGCCCTCGTTATAGTTGGTTTACTACTTTGCCTGATATTTTCAAAGTATCGGGCAGTGTCGTTATTTGTTACAGCAACCCTTATTCTTTACATGACAGGGCAAGTGGAACAATTGGAACTGCTAGCTAATGTGACTAACAGTTCAGTGTTAACCTTGATTAGCCTTATGATCGCTTCTCTCGCCTTAGAGAGAAGTTATCTATTGAGTTGGTTATCTAGTAAGATCTTCCATACCAGCTACGCAAGAACACTGTTCCATTTAGGTGCATCTACCGCGATAAGTTCTGCTTTACTTAATAATACCGCAGTGGTTGCCACCTTAATGGGGGGAGTGCAAAGAAACCAAGAACACCCCCCGAGCCGTCTGTTAATCCCTCTCTCATATTTTGCCATTCTTGGTGGTACATTAACGCTCATCGGCACTGCGACTAATTTGGTGGTGAATGCACTACTAGTCGATGCTAACTTGCCTGAACTGCACTTTTTTGATTTTGCCCCAGTAGGATTGGTGCTTGTTATTATTGTTGGAGCAGTGATTGCGGTGAGTTGCCGTAAGCTTTCTTACACCCCGACAAGCAGTGAGGATAAAAAAGGTTACTTTATTGATGCAGAGGTCAGCCAATCAAGTAAGTTAGTGGGTAAAAATGTAAGGGAGAACAAGCTACGTGCTTTAGATGGGCTTTTCTTGGCAGAGATAGTAAGAGGCAAACAGCTTATTTCCCCAGTAACGCCTGATACAGTCATTGAAGCGAATGATAAACTTGTTTTTACTGGGGATGTTGAAAATATTAAGCAGTTGCGACTTCTTGATGGGGTAGAGATTTTTGCAGATAGCAGCCAACTGCTTAGCAGCAACCTCACAGAAGTGATCGTAAGCCCTGAATCGGTCTTGATTGGGAGAACACTAAAAAGCAGTGACTTTCGCTCTCGATTTGATGCTGCTGTTGTTGCCATTAATCGTGAGGGACATAGACTGTCAGGAAAGCTCGGTGAGCAGAGGATACAATCTGGCGATAAGCTTGTTTTGGCGATCGGAGCGGATTTTTACAAACGACAAAACCTCACCAGAAACTTTTTTATTTTAAGTGGAATTGAGTTAAACAATACCTTGACGCCACAACAAAACGTTGCAGCAATCATGGGTTTTGTTAGTTCGATTATCGTATCAGCGGTTACACAGATAAGCTTATTAGAAGCGATTGGGGCTTATATTATTGCTATGCTGGGGCTAAAGGTGTTAGATGGCACGACAATACGTCGCCGTTTTCCATTTGAGCTTTGGGTGATTTTGGTTTGTGCGTTGTCTATCGCTCAAGCATTTACAAGTTCAGGCTTAGCCACTGAGATAACCGGCCTACTCTATGCCATGCTTGGTGAGAGGTCACCCTATATTGCCTTAATTATGATCTTTTTGGTGACGGTTGTTCTTACTGAAATGATTACCAATACCGCTGCCGCAGCGATAATGCTACCGATAGGTATTGCACTGGCCAACGCATATCAAGTCAGCATGACGCCGTTTATTATGGCGGTCGCGTATGCAGCAAGTGCTTGCTTTATTAGCCCTTATGGCTACCAAACTAACTTAATGGTGATGAATGCGGGTGGGTATTGTTTTAAAGACTTTATCCGAGTGGGGTGGAAGGTATCGTTAAGTTACATCATAGTGGCTTTGGTTTCGATTCCGTATTTTTTTCCATTCTAGATAGCCGTTAAAATTAGCATTATTTCAGAGCCAAAGGGCGAGTTCTGCAAACCAAACTACAGCACATTGAGTATTTTAGGAAGCGTAGATGGCACCATATAGCAAAAAACCAAATAACTCTGTGAGTGATGATATTGTATGGCATAACGCCACCGTATCTCACCAGCAACGTGCCGATTTAAAACAGCAAAAGCCTGTTTTACTTTGGTTCACTGGGTTGAGTGGATCTGGAAAATCAACAGTGGCTAATGCAGTTGAAAGTAAGCTGCTATTGTTGGGTAAGCATAGTTATTTACTCGATGGCGATAATGTTCGTCATGGATTAAACAAAGATTTAGGATTTAGCGATGCAGATCGCGTAGAAAACATTCGCCGAATTGGTGAAGTGGCTAAACTCTTTGTCGACTCGGGCGCTATTGTTCTGACGGCTTTTATATCGCCATTTATTAGCGATCGCCAACAGGTAAGAGAGTTGCTTACTCATGGACAGTTTCTAGAAGTTTTTATTGATACCCCGATAGAAGTGTGCGAACAAAGAGATCCTAAAGGCTTATACAAAAAAGCACGAGCTGGCGAAATCAAAAACTTTACTGGCATCGACTCAGCCTATGAAGCGCCTGTAACGCCAGAGATTCATATCAAAACAGCCAATGCTTCTATTGAAGAGTGTGCTGATCTCATTGTAAAACAACTGAAACAACTGAGTTATATTTAATCATGCATTACGACGTATTTAATGGTGATGCTGACGGCATTATCTCACTTATTCAACTGCGTAAGAGCGAGCCTAAAACCACAACGCTCATTACTGGGGTTAAACGTGATATTAAACTGTTGCAGCAAGTAGCTGCGAAAGCGGATATCAGTGGTGTAACAGTGCTTGATATTTCGATGGAAAAGAACTTAGACGCGCTGCACGAAATTTTGGATCGTGAAGTGCCAGTTTTTTATTGCGACCACCACAGAACAGGTGAAGTACCACAGTCAGACAACTTTACCGCATTGATTAACTTAGATGCTCAAATCTGTACTAGCTTACTGATTAATAAGCACATAGGTGGCCGTTACGTACATTGGGCGATTGCGGGCGCTTTTGGCGATAACTTAAATGCTCAAGCAGAAGCGCTGGCTCAAGAATGTGATCTGCAAGTTGAACAAACTGAGTTTTTAAAAGAACTTGGTGTGTTAATCAATTACAATGGCTATGGTGCAAGTTTGTTTGATTTGCATATTGAACCTGCAGAGCTGTTTGTTCAACTGATGCAGTATGAGTCACCATTTGATTTGTTAGCGGATACGAGTTCACCGTATTACTTGCTTCAGCAAGGGTATGAAAGTGATGCAAGCAATCTAGAAACGCTGGAAGCAAGCTTTTCAACCTTGTCTACAGAAGTGTATGTATTACCTTGTGAAGCTTGGGCAAGAAGAATTAGCGGTGTATTTGGTAACCAATTAGCCAACCAATCACCGAGTAAAGCACATGCAGTGTTAACCCTGAATGCGAGCGGAGATGATTACACCGTCAGTGTAAGAGCGCCTTTAGAAAACAGAACGGGCGCCGATGAAGTATGTAGCCAGTTTGCAACCGGTGGGGGCCGAAAAGCCGCTGCTGGTATTAACCAATTACCAAAGTCTGAAGTGGAAAACTTCGTTCAGGCTTTAAATAAATTTTATAAGAAGTAGGAATAAGACATGTCACACTCTTCGGACCTTATTGCTAAAGATATCGAAGCATATCTAAAAGTACATGAAAACAAGGATCTATTGCGCTTTCTAACGTGTGGAAATGTGGATGACGGTAAATCAACACTCATTGGTCGCCTACTTTACGATTCAAAACTGATCTATGAAGATCAAATGGCCGCGATCGAGAAAGACTCCCAAAAATTCAATACCACTGATGAGGCATTTGACTTAGCGCTTCTTGTGGATGGCCTGCAATCAGAGCGTGAGCAAGGTATTACTATTGACGTGGCTTACCGTTACTTCTCAACCGACAAACGTAAATTCATTATCGCCGATACCCCAGGGCATGAGCAGTATACGCGTAATATGGTAACAGGCGCTTCAACCTGTGATTTAGCGATTGTAATGGTGGATGCCCGCCGCGGTATTCAAACGCAGACTCGCCGTCATAGCTATATTTGCTCTCTTTTGGGTATTAAGCACATTATTGTGGCGATCAACAAAATGGATTTAATGGAGTATAGCCAAGAGGTATACCAGCAGATCAAGGCGGATTACCGTGAAATGGCAAAGAACTTCAATATCGATGATATTCGCTTCGTTCCTATCTCTGCCCTGAAAGGTGATAACGTAGTAACACCAAGTGAAAAAATGGATTGGTACCCGGGCGCGACATTAATGAAGTTGCTCGAAACGGTTAAAGTTGATAAAGACAAGAATCTAGAACATATGCGCTTCCCTGTGCAGTATGTGAACCGACCAAATTTAGACTTTCGTGGTTTCTGCGGCACGCTAGCTTCTGGCCAAGTTCAGGTGGGCGATAACGTAACAGCACTACCTTCAGGTAAAACATCAAAAGTAAAATCTGTGTATACTCATGATGGTGAGCTAGAAACGGCGCAACCAGGCCAAGCCATTACCATCACACTTGAGGACGAAATTGATGTCTCGCGCGGTGATATGATTGTTCACACAGGTCACGAACCAAAAGTAACCAACCAGTGTGAAGCCCACCTAGTATGGATGGGTGAGCAACCGATGCTGACTCATAAAGAGTACCTGTTTAAGTTTGCAACTAAGAGCTGCTTAGGCAAGGTTGCAAGCATTGCCCATAAAGTGGATGTAAATACGCTTGAAAAGCACGCTGCACGTGCAGAAAGTTTAGAGCTTAATGAGATAGCACTGACGAATATCAAACTAACCGATAACGTAGCAATAGATGAGTACCAGCAATTACCGCAAACAGGTGCGTTTATTGTTATTGACCGTATTAATAATGTGACTGTGGGGGCTGGTATGGTAAGTGCTATTTCTGATAAAGAAAGTAATGCTAGTGGCCGTGTTTATACCGAATCGGAAAAAGCATTGAATGCGATGATTCGCCAGCAGTTCCCCGAGTGGGGTTGCAAGGCAATTTAATTTGTTAATCTTTAAATAAGGATAGAGCAGAAGAACTAATTTTTTGCTCTTATTAATTTATGCATTCTGTTGATATCAAAAGAACTTTAGAGCTAATTTGGGTTAAAGCCAGCCTGAATCTGCGCTCTGAAGCATCAGTAAACTACCTGAGTTATGCTTGGTGGGTAATTGAACCATTGTTACATATGGTGGTTTATTACGTTGTATTTTCTTTTCTGCTTGCTCGGGGGGGAGATAACTATGTTGCATTTCTTCTTACTGGTTTGATCCCATGGCTTTGGTTTTCGAAAACAATTAACCATACAATGGGTAGTATTCTTGCCGGTAAACAACTCATGAATCAGCTTTATATTCCTAAGTTATTCTTTCCAATGACTTGTGTAGTGCAGAATGCGATCAAGCAAGTGATGGTTTTTTTGCTGCTTTTGGCTTTCTTGGTTGCGTATGGAATTTCACCAAGCAGTGTATGGCTTTATTGTATACCAATCATTTTTATTCAGTTGTTGTTTACAATTGCATGCTCAATGTTAGCCGCTTTAGCTGTCCCCTTTATTCGTGATATGTCGTTTGTAATTCCGACTGCACTACAGTTTTTAATGTTTTGCTCAGGTATTTTCTTCAGTCATCATGATATCCCTGTCGGCGCCCAGTCAATTTTCTTCCTTAACCCTATGGCTGTAATTTTAGCGGCATATCGAGATGTATTAGTAGATGGTGTTGGGCCCAACTGGGGCTTGTTGGGTTATGTAACTATTCTAAGCTCATGCCTAACCATCTTTGGTGTGTGGTTATATAAAAAGTTAGAGTATATTTTGCCAAGGGTTGTGTTGGAGTAATGGCTATGCAAGATAAAACAATCCAACAAAAACAACCTGAGAAGGTGATTGAATTAAAGAACGTAGCTGTTAGTTATAAAGAGCGAAAGTCTTTCTTTAAGTCTACGGAATACAAAGCACTTAAGGATGTTAGTTTTGATGTCTATAAGGGTGAAGTACTAGGTGTGATTGGTCGAAATGGCGCAGGAAAATCAACTTTACTTCGTTTGTTAGCCGGCATTATAAAACCCGATGGTGGTGAAGTAATTCACCATACGAAAAGTGTTTCTCTTATGGCTTTAGCTGCAGGCTTTGATCCTAACTTGTCTGGTCGTCAAAATACGATCATTAGCGGTATGCTAATGGGGTATAGCAAAAATTTTATCAAAGAGAAGATAGAGGAAATCAAAACCTTTTCGGAACTGCAAGAATTTTATGAAAAGCCCACGAAGACATACTCTTCGGGCATGCGGGCAAGGTTAGCTTTTTCTATTGCTATGTATGTCTCACCTGATGTACTTCTGATAGATGAAGTGCTTGGGGTTGGTGATGCAAGCTTTAGGAAAAAAGCAGAGCAAGCTCTACATGAAAAAATAGCTTCAGATATTACGGTGATTTTTGTATCACATTTTGAGCAACAGGTTAGAAACTTGTCTGATCGTATCGTCTGGATTGAAGATGGTGTTGTTAGGAAAGAAGGGGCTCCTGAACATATCTTCCCTGAATATAATATTAATACACGATTTTCTACTTTTGGGCTAATGGTTGAAAAGTATGAAATAAATGAAGATTTTAGTGTTCACTTAGAAAACGTAAAATTTAATGGTGATCAAATTTATTTTGATTGTATTATTATAGATAAAAAAGATCGTTCTATAGATACAATTAAATGTATTAATGAAGCAGGGATGATATTGTCATCTCATAGTCAGGGATATAGCACTCCTATATTCGAGAAAAAATGGCCGAGAAATAATTCTGCTAAACATGCTAGGTATAGCCCTATGATTGCAGATATTGGGAAAGATAATGTCTGTATACTCAATGAAAATATAAATGAAATTGTTGTGTTTTGTCTGAGAATTACCCGATTTTAAGAAAGGTTTTATAAAAACGTTATGAAGAAAATATATTTGCACATAGGTCATTTTAAGACAGGAACTTCGGCAATACAAAAATATTTAGATTTGAATAATGAAAAATTAAATGACAGCGGTTTTCATTACATTAGAGGCTTACGACCTAGTTACAATGAAACCAATCATGGAAAACTATCAGTAAGTCTCATTAAAAAGTTTAATGGTACAAAACCTGGATGGTATATTGATGAAGATAGCTTTGAAAGTTGTATCGCTAGCTTGAAGAACGAAATTAATGAATCTGATTTTGATAAATATATTATATCTTCAGAAGAGTTCTATAGGATATCAATACTGCCTGAGCAGGATAGAATATTAGCAATGAACAGTTTGGTTGATTCCTTAAGTGACTATGATGTTAGTATAGTTTTTTTTAGTCGTCAGCCTCTTTCTTTAATGAAATCCTGGTACAACCAAATTAATAAAGGACATAATCCAGTTAAAAAGTTTGTACAGGTTTTTTATGAACAAAGTGTAATGTTTTATTGTCAGTATGAGACCATATTATTATGGCGACGTTTTTTTGGTGAAGATAAAGTTTATCATTTACCGTATAGATTAAAAGGTAGTGATCATATAAATAGTTTCTTGAACTGTATAGGTTTACCTAGTTTTTGTTGTGATAGTTCTGAAGTTAATTCTAAAAAAGATGAAAGTGTTTTAGAGAAGGAAAGACAAATAAAAATAAGATCTATAGCAGGAGATAATAGTGTTGCTTTTACTAAGTCTATATCTTTGATAAACGACACTAACTTTAAAGTTATGGAAAATAAATTGCTATTAATTAATGAAGATTATCGTAAACTTGCAAATGACTATAACTTACCCGAAGTTAGGAGTATTACTACACATGATATTGTTTCTTACGGCGAAAAAGTGAATGCTATTGAATGTGAACATATTGATGAAAGTATAAACCAAGTAGAAAGTATTAATTATGGTTTTTTTTCTCGTCTGATAAGGTTTTTTAAATGAAAGTCGCAATAATCACTAGAACTAAAGATCGTCCAATAACTTTAGAAAGAGCTATGCAAAGTGTCTTATCACAAACAGAGCAAGATTGGATACACGTTATTGTTAATGATGGTGGTGAACAAGAGTGCGTTGATAAGTTAGCTGAAAAGTATTCTTCAGAATATAGTGGTCGAATCAAGATAATTCACAACCCACAATCTCTTGGCATGGAAGCGGCATCGAATGTTGGTTTAAAAGCGTCTGAATCAAAGTATATTTTAATTCATGATGATGATGATAGTCTTAATGAAGAATTTTTAAGTATTTCAACAACAGCTCTTGAAGAATGTCAGATTCCAAGTGTAAAAGGTGTTGTTACACATACAACACAGATTTTTGAAGAAGTAACGGAAGAAAATATTACATTCGGTTATTCTCAGCCATTTGATGCTCATTTAGCTGCTATTTCATTACAAAAAACGTGTGAAATTAATAAGTTTATGCCAATTTCTTTTTTATACGAAAGAGCGGTTTTTGAGAATATCGGCTACTATGATGAATCCTTACCAGTATGTGGTGATTGGGACTTTAATATTAGATTTCTAATGAAATTTGATATTTTAGTTGTGCAGAGAGAACTTGCTAATTACCATATCCGAACAAATCAAAATTCAAATTATGGTAATACAGTGACACAATCTAAAGATAAGCATTTGTTCTATCGATCTTTAATTATAAATAAGCATTTAAGAAATGATTTGGAAAATAAAAATATTTCCATATCCCATTTGCTATCTTTAGGTGAAGCAACACATGATATAGCTTCAAATACTTGGGTTATTGCTCGTGTCGTAAATAAATTAGTTAATACTAAACTGTTATCTCCAGTAAAAAGGTTATTCAGAAAATAATGAAAGTATCCGCAGTTGTTGTTACATATAACCGAAAAAATATGCTACTGGAGTGTTTGGCAGGATTGTTAAATCAAACTAGAAATGTTGATGAAATTATTCTCGTTAATAATGCTTCAACAGATGGAACCGATGAACTTTTAAAAGAAAGTGGTTATTTAGATAATCCATTAATTCATTATTGTAAATTAGAATCAAATACTGGTGGTGCTGGTGGATTTTCATATGGTATGAAAGTTGCCATAGAAAGAGGAGCTGATTGGGTTTGGACTATGGATGATGATATTGAACCAGAACCTGAAACATTAGAAGTACAGCTTAGCTATACAGAACTGTCAGAATGTATAAATGCAACAAAAGTATTTACCGAAAATGGTGAAACACAGTATTGGGAGCAGTTTTATGATCCCTTTACAGCAAGACTCTTTGATATGAAAAATAGAGCATTTGAAAATGGAAGAGAATGGTGTTGTGTTAATGTTGCTTGTTTTGAAGGTATGTTAGTTAGTGCAAAACTAATCGAAAAAATTGGTTTTCCAGAACAAGACTATTTTATTTATCAAGACGACACCGTATATGGAATTAAAGCATCCTTTTATACCAATGTATTATATGTAAAACCAGCTGTCTTCAGAAAGAAGATTTATGGTTACGGTAATATGAATCCATTTAGAGTGTATTATACATTGCGTAATAACTTTAAAGTGAAGCGTGATATTTCTCAAATGGAACAGATTGGTTCTGGAGACCGTTTATCTAACTTTATATTTTTATTGTCACAATTAAAAGTTACTTTCCAAGGGCTTCGTTTTGACTTTAGCTTTAATATGATTAAATCAATTTTAAAAGGGTGGTTACATGGCTTCCAAGGAAAATAAAATATTATTTGTAGGCGCTGGCTTTTCTTGTGCAGTTATTGCTCGTAAATTTGCAGAGCAAGGCTACAAAGTCACGGTAATAGACTCTCGTGAGCATGT
This sequence comes from Vibrio sp. M250220, assembly GCF_036533795.1. Lineage (NCBI taxonomy): Bacteria > Pseudomonadati > Pseudomonadota > Gammaproteobacteria > Vibrionales > Vibrionaceae > Vibrio > Vibrio sp. M250220. The sequence continues at coordinate 36,821 of NZ_JATABI010000034.1, forward strand.
AGCGGGTAACTGTTATTCTGAGCGTGATAAAGAAACCAAAGTCATGGTTCACACTTATGGGCCACACATTTTCCATACTGATGATAAGGAAGTATGGGACTATGTAAATAAGTGGGTAGAGTTTAAACCATACATTAACCGTGTAAAAACAACCAGCCAAGGTGCAGTGTACTCACTGCCGATTAACTTACATACAATTAATCAATACTTTGGTAAGACACTGAATCCAACAGAAGCTAAAGAGTTTATTGAGTCGCAAGCTGATACTTCGATTGAAAATCCACAAACATTTGAAGAACAAGCTATGCGCTTTGTTGGTAAAGATTTTTATGAAGCTTTCTTTAAAGGTTATACGCAGAAGCAGTGGGGGGTTCATCCTTCGACATTACCAGCGAGTATTTTGAAGCGTTTACCAGTGCGCTTTAACTATGACGATAATTACTTCAATCATAAATACCAAGGTATGCCAGTTAATGGCTATACTGAGATTGTTGAAAAAATCTTAGACCATGAAAATATTGAAGTGAAGTTAAATACTCAGTTTGATAAAGCAATGGAAGATGACTTTGAGCATATTTTCTATTCAGGCCCTATTGATGCTTACTTTGACTATGTTCATGGTCGTTTAGGTTATCGAACTTTAGACTTCAAACAAGAAGTACATGATGGTGATTACCAAGGCACTGCAGTAATGAACTATGGTGATGCAGAAGTACCATTCACTCGCATTACGGAGCATAAGTACTTTTCTCCTTGGGAATCGCATGAAAAGAGTGTGATCTATAAAGAATATAGTCGCCTAGCGGGTGAAACGGATATCCCATATTACCCAATTCGTTTTGCTGGTGGTGATGGCATTGAGCAATTGTCGAAGTATGTTGAGCTTGCGCATAAACAGTCAAAAGTAACCTTTGTAGGCCGCCTAGGAACTTATCGTTACTTAGATATGGATGTAACAATCCGTGAAGCTATGACGGTGGCTGAAAAATCATTAAAGGCAATGACGGAAGGTGAAGTAGTACCGGCATTTTTTGTAGACGTAGTCTAATCTAATAAATTACAAATAATAGGAAATGGTACATTTATGTGCCATTTTGTTTATATATGAATAAAATAGCAATAGTACTGGTTACTTTTAACCGAGCAGATATGCTAAAGCAGAACCTTGAATCATTGAAACATCAAGGTCCCCTTACTTATTTTATTATTGATAATAATAGCTCAGATCATACATACGAAACAGTTCAACAGTTTTCAGATTCAGTGTCTGATGAAGTTCACTACTATAATACAAAAGCAAACCTAGGTGGTGCTGGTGGCTTTGCTTTTGGTTGTGAAAAAGCCCTAGCAAATAGTAAGAATTTTACTCATTTATGGCTTGCAGATGATGATGTCACTTTTCACAGTGACTGCTTAGAACAACTCAATCCGTACATTGATCAGAAAACTATTCTGCAGCCAATGCGGTTTGCTGTGGATGGTAGCAATGCAGAGGCATCAGCAACGAAGATTGATCTGGATACCATTTGTATTTTGAATCACAAGCGTAATTCAGTGATGGGGACACCATTTGAGGAAGAAACATCTCCTTTTGATATTCAAAATATACCATTTGAAGGTCCTTTAATTCCACGTTCAATATTTGAAAAAATAGGAATACCGGATGCGCGTTATTTTATCTTTAGTGATGATCTTGATTTTTCACTGAAATCTTTGCGTAATGGTTTTGATATTAAATGTATACCTAGTGCAAAAATGACACGTTTACGTCCTACAGAACCTAACTATAAACCAACAGATTGGAAAAGCTATTTTGTATATCGTAACTTTTTTAGAATACATAAAGAGTTTGGTAATAATTGGTTAGTTAGACATAGACCATATCTACTTGCTCTTTTAGTATCTTGTTACTGTGTAATTACTGGTAATTTTAAAGGCATTAAAATAATTCAGGATGCTTTAAAAGATGGTATGTCATCTAATTTCAGATTGAATGAAAAGTATATTCCATAAGGTGAATTATGATTATTTCTTGTAGTAAAAACTTTGTATTTATTCACAACCCTAAAGTTGCAGGGACTAGCATTAGACAGTTTTTATCTCAATATGATTCATTTGATAACTACTTTTGGCACAGAGGTTATATTACAGGGATAGATCATGTAGTCGATAAACCTCATATTCCTTTAAATGACCTCGCTAAGACGGAGTTTTATCAGCATTTAGTTAATAATGAGAACTTTGTATTTGGTTTTGTGCGTAATCCATATGAAAGAGTTTACTCTGCCTATTTAGAAAAAACACGCCAGTGGAAAAATGTTGATCTGAGCTTTAATGATTTTGTTGCACAACTAGATGAAATAAAAATTCGTTATGATTATAACTATATCCATTTTTGTCCTCAGCACTATTTTTTTTATAATGGTAAAAAATGTTTGGCGGACTTTATTGGTAAAATTGAGATGATCGATATCGACTTTAATACCATAAAAAGCCTGATAGGCATTGATGGTGAGTTAAAGCAGGTTAATAGGTCACAGAATGATAATATAATGACTTATATTGATTTTTATAATCAAAAATCCGTTGAAATAGTTAATCGTTTATATGAAAAAGACTTTCTTCTTTTTAATTATCCAATGATTGGAGATTTTAAGTCTCAACCACATGGTTTATCTTTTGATGGTGCATTTGAAGAGTACGGAAGCCAGAGCCCTACAGCTAAATTACTGCAGCAAGTGGATAGTTTATCTTTAGAGCTAATAAATTTCGAAAGAGAATTATTTGAAAAAAATTGCTCTATTACCGATTTAGAAGATAAGCTAGCTCAGCAAAAAGAGAGCTATGAAGAGAAATTAAATACAATTTATGCTTCAAAAGCATGGAAGGTAATTGAGATGTATAGGCAGCTACGTCGTTAACATTAAATCGAAATAATGATCAAAAAGGGCAGTGTTGAAGGTTTTATAGATGCTATAAGCATGAATAGCTAGGTCAGCCAATTGCAGAAATTAGTAAAGTCAAAACAGTAAATGTAATAAATGATTTAATTATTAGGATTATATCCAGTAGGCGCATCAAGCAAGATGCGTCGAATACACTCTACATCAAAATGGTGGCAACATATATCTAGTTGGTTCACTAGTTCACTCATCTCTTTCCAGCTTAACTTATCTTCTTGTGCGGTCATGATTTTTTGATGGCTAGTTCCTTCCACATTGTCCCCAATCAGAAGCTCTTCAAATAGCTTTTCTCCTGGGCGTAACCCTGTAAACCGAATTTCAATATCACCGGCTGCTGCGACGCCTTCAATATGTTCACGCATACCCATCAAATGTATCATTCGTTTTGCAAGATCTAGTATTTTTACTGGTTCCCCCATGTCCAAAACAAAGACTTGTCCGTTATCACCCATTGCTCCCGCTTGTATTACTAGCTGAGCGGCTTCTGGTATGAGCATGAAGTAACGAATGATATCCGGGTGAGTCACGGTGACAGGGCCGCCAGTGCGGATTTGCTTTTTAAATAGCGGTACTACTGAGCCAGATGACCCGAGAACATTACCAAAACGGACCATCGTGAAAGTTGTTGTGGTTTCTGTTTCTGCTAAGGCTTGTAAGACTAATTCCGCCAAACGCTTAGTTGCTCCCATCACGTTGGTAGGCCGAACGGCTTTATCAGTCGAGATTAAGGTGAAGTTTTTGACTCCGGTGGTTATAGCAGCCTGAGCACATGCTAATGTACCAAAAACGTTATTGCGAACACCTTCTACTATATTATCTTCGACAAGGGGGACATGTTTATAAGCGGCCGCGTGATAGAGAGTTTCAACATTGTGGGCCGTGATAAGCTTTTCGAGTCGGTTCTGTCTTTGTACGGATCCAAGCGCAGCGACAAGTTTAGTACCTAGCTTAAGTGTTTGTATCGTATTTGAAAGCTCTTGATCAATTTTGTATAAATTGTATTCATTGAGTTCAAATAAAACCAGTGTCTTTGGTTTTTGAGATATGATCTGGCGACAAAGCTCAGATCCAATAGAGCCACCAGCCCCAGTAACCATTACGCTTTTGTTAGTTATATTTTTCGCCATTAATTCCTGATTGGGATCAACAGGTGCTCTGCCCAATAGATCTGCGACGTCTAAATCTTTTACCTCAGTCGCGACTGCTTTACCTGTCGCAATATCTTCAACAGAAGGCACAGATTGAATCTCTATCGGCCATTCAGAGAGCTTTTCAACTAACTGCAGCCTTTTAGCTTTACTAATGTTATTCATCGCTAGTAATAACTTGATGGGTTGATAAAGGCTTTGTAAATTTTGAAACTCATCAGGATGGTAGACCCTAATTCCAAACATTATTTGGCCAGTCTTAGTAGTGTCATCATCAAGTAGTGCAACCGGGTGATACTCATCACCTTGAATGAGTGCGTAGGCGAGGTCTCGCCCTGTTGCGCCAGCACCATAAATAAATACGTTCGGCTTTTGTCGTTTGTAATAGTGGTAATAAACTGTGCGGACAAAAATTCGAGGGCCACCTAAGGCTAGAATGGCGAGACCTGCGTATATAAAAGGCACACTTCTAGGAATAAATGAATGGAAGAAAAAACCGCTTAGAGCAAGCGTTAACGCTGAAAAAAACACCCCTAAAAAAATGTGTCCAACTGCAGGTAGCATCATGTAACGCAGAACAGCGCGATACATTCCGAGACGGACAAAACTATAGATAGTAACAAATAAAGTAGCGATTAGGCTGCCTAGTTCATCTAAACCTACTGCAAAGGTTGCAGAGCCGAGTCTAAAAGCAATCGCTAAGTAGAGTGATGTGATTACTGCTAGAGTGTCGTAGCCAATGCTGATTAACCGTTTGTTTTTTCGGCTAGCGTTTAGTAAAAGCTTGACTGGCGTTATCATTGTAATCCTCAAAAGAATATATGGACACTATCGGCTTGATAAAGGTGGAGTTCAGGCATTCTAATCTGCTTATCTATATAGAGCTAGTTGTATTTCCCGTGATATTAGCTGTTTCCTTCAATATTTTAGGGTTCTCGTATACAATCAGCACCAACTCTAAACTAAGAACACGGAATATCTTTGAATGATTAAAAAATGTTTATTTCCTGCTGCAGGTTATGGTACGCGTTTTCTTCCGGCGACTAAGTCTATGCCAAAAGAGATGATGCCAGTGGTTAACAAGCCACTAATTGAGTATGGTGTTGATGAGGCGATACAGGCCGGGATGCAAGATATGTGCATTGTTACTGGGCGCGGTAAGCATTCTCTAATGGACCATTTCGATAAAAATTATGAATTAGAGCACCAAATAAAAGACACCAATAAAGAAAGTTTATTGGAAGATATTCGTAAGATCATTGATGCAGCGAGTTTCACTTTTGTTCGTCAACGAGAGATGAAAGGCTTAGGTCATGCCATTCTTACCGGACGTGAGTTAATTGGGGATGAACCATTTGCTGTTGTGTTGGCGGATGACCTATGTGTTAATGAAGATAAAGGTGTCTTACAACAAATGGTTGAGCTGTTTAATCAATTTCGTTGCTCGATCGTGGCAGTAGAAGAAGTTCCAGAGTCAGAAACGCATAAGTATGGCGTGATTGCTGGCAGTAAAATTAGTGATGATATCTATCGTGTTGAAGATATGGTTGAAAAGCCAGAGCAAGGAATGGCGCCAAGTAACTTAGCTATTATTGGGCGTTATATTTTAACGCCAGACATTTTTAACATTATCGAAAAGACAGAACCAGGTAAGGGGGGGGAAATCCAGATTACAGATGCGCTTCTGGAACAGGCTAAATCGGGCTGTGTTATTGCATATAAGTTTAAAGGCAAGCGATTTGATTGCGGTAGTGTTGAAGGTTTTATTGATGCTACTAATTACTGCTATCAAACTCAGTACCTTGATAAACCCGCACAAGAAATTGGTAAAGAACGCACAGTTAAGGCTTAGGTAATAATTAAGTTATGTGTAAGATGACAATCGTCTGAGTTGAGGAGTGTATGAACCTTTTAGTCACCGGTAGTACTGGGTTTGTAGGAGCTGCGCTACTTGAAAATATTAAGTGTCAAGAGTGGGCTGTCACTAGCGTTGTACGCACTCCAAAGCCTGCTATTTGCTCAGATTATATTGTTTCTTCTATTGATCCAAATACAGACTGGGCTGGCGCATTCGATGGTGTCGATTGCGTGGTTCACTGCGCTGCTTGTGTTCATCAGATGAACGAGTCAGCAATAGAGGCACTGGAAGCTTATCGAGAGGTGAATACTCTAGGTACGTTAAATCTTGCTAGGCAAGCCGCTCAAGCGGGCGTTAAACGATTCATTTTTATTAGCTCAATTAAGGTGAATGGGGAGTTCTCGCCATCAGGCCATCCGTTTCAACCTGATTTAGTGCATGTTCCTGATGATCCATATGGGTTGAGTAAGTACGAAGCTGAAGTTCAACTTAGAGAGTTAGCCAAAGAAACGGGTATTGAAGTTGTGATAATTCGTCCGCCTTTAGTCTATGGGCCAGGTGTCAAAGCCAACTTCTTGTCTATGATGCATTGGATAAAGAAAGGAATTCCACTACCGCTGGGGGCAATCCATAACAGTCGTAGCCTTGTATATATTGATAACCTAGTGGATCTAATACTAACTTGCTGTAAGCACCCTAAAGCAGCCGGAGAGACATTCCTAGCCTCTGATGATAAAGATGTATCGACTACTCAGTTGCTCAAAGCTGTCGCGCTATCGATGAATAAAAGAGCGCGCTTGATACCTATCCCCATGTCAATTATCGAATTTGCAGCTCAGGTTATTGGTAAGCCACAGATATCACAGCGATTATGTGGTAGCCTTGAGGTTGATATTTCTCATACTCGAAAGATTCTAGATTGGGATCCTCCTGTTACTTTCGAACAAGGTATAAAAAGAACGGTGCAAGCCTATTTAGATTCCCAATAGCTCGTTTTTAAACGTAATTCAGGTTCTCTTTAGTGATTATTGAAAGGTTTTAAGTTGATTCGTGTAATAGATTTCTTTGCTGCTTTATTCGGTCTCATGTTGCTATGGCCCGTTTTTGTTGTTATTTGCATCTTGGGGTATTTTGACACTGGTTCACCGGTATTCCGTCAAACTCGTGTAGGGAGAAATCAACAGCCTTTTACACTGATTAAGTTCCGCACTATGCCTGTTGAGACTAAGTCAGTAGCTACACACCTTGTTGGTGCTAGTTCAGTCACTAAGCTAGGCGGATTTCTTCGTAAAACCAAACTTGATGAACTACCTCAGTTGATTAACGTAGTTAAGGGTGAAATGAGCCTTGTGGGTCCACGTCCGTGCCTGTTTAATCAACAAGAACTTATTGATGCTAGGCAAGAAAAGGGCGTATTTGATGTAAGACCAGGAATAACAGGTTTGGCTCAAGTCAATGAAATCGATATGTCTACACCGGAGCTATTAGCTGAGTGGGATGAACGTATGATCAGTTCGATGACGGTTAAATCATACTTTTCTTATATAATTCAGACTGTGCTGGGTAAAGGTGCTGGTGATCGCGTATAGAGGATGTTTATTAGTCTTTTAAACTTAACAAGAGCAGCTACTCGCTACTCGCCGCTCGAAACTCTATTACAAAATCTGCTTCAACACCCGATCTGCTTTCACTCGGGTAATCTTACGCATTAGTTTTTGCACTGCGTCTGGATAGTCTTCAAACTTCTCTAGCTGTCTGTAGGTACAGATTAACTGAGTATGCTGAAGGATGTTCTCCACCTCTTTTTCAAACTGAGGTGTTAAGTGGTGATAGTTATCCTGAATGAATATTGCATTCTCTAAGTCCAGTTTCCAAGCTCTTGGATTGAGGTTGTTGCCTGTGATCAGCATGTAGCGCTTATCTACCCATATGCCTTTAAGGTGGAAGCTGTTCTCATCGTGTTTCCATAGGTGGATAGAGAGCTTACGGCTAGCAATATTGGCTTCGTTTGCTTTGGCAAACTGACGTAAATTGCGTTCATAAAGGTAAGGCAAACCACCAATGGTTTTAAACTCTTCTTCTGGTGAGATGTAAAAGTCGTTAGCCGTTTTATCACCGACAACAATAGTCACCTTCACGCCGCGTCTCAGGGCCTTTCTTACTTCTTTCGCAACACTACGAGGGAAGTTGAAATAAGGCGTACAGATAAAGATCTCATCTTTTGCTTGAGCAAGCAGCTGGTTAATACCCTGATTGAGCTTATTGCGTTTTTTGCCTACGCCAACAATCGGCGTCACCGCAACTTGATCTTGGGAAACTGGTTGAGAGTCAAACTGATAAGACGATTTTGCAAGTGCTGCGCGAAGCTGGCGAATCTGAGTTTTTATCTCTTTAGTCTCAGGCTTGCTCGGGCAGGCAAGATCGTTAACAGCAGGGTGTGCAACGATTTCATGTTGGACAAAGTTCACCATACTATCTGCCAGAGCTTTATTCTCTAGAACATGGTAGCGATCAAAGCGATAGCGATCTTTATAGTTTAGGTAAATATTGTTTAAGCTGGCGCCGCTGTAGATAACCGTATCATCGATGATAAAGCCTTTTAGATGCAGCACGCCAAAGACTTCTCGGCCTCTAACTGGAATGCCATAAACGGGAATTTTGTATTGGTGCTTTTCAGCAAAGCTTTTATACATCGCTGCATTGGTTTCACCAGGTTCTGCACCGATTAGACCACGTTGCGCTCGATGCCAGTCAACGCATACGCTGATATCTAAACCAGGGTTGCGCTGCTTAGCTTGATAAAGCTCTGATAGTATTTCTCTTCCCGCTTCATCATCCTCTAAGTAAAGAGCAACAAGGCAAATTCGTTTACTTGCCTGACGAATCGCTTCAATCAAGCGAGTTCGAAAATCCTTGGCAGAATACAAGGTTTCAAACCGTGCAGGATCTTGCGCCAAAGTAGGAAGTTGTTCGAATAAATTCCTATTAGTCATCATGTTGGATGTATTGCCTTTACTAAAAGTGGACAGGGATAGTAGCAAACAAAGCTGAAAGTTTCGAGTATCAAGCTAAAAGAGCGACGAGTTTTGAGTTGCTAGTCCCGAGCTTGGTGACTCTAGGTTTGTACCTCTAAAGCCCAGCTTAGTCACACAATGTAATACCATTTTCATTTTTTCGTATAAGAAAAGACCATAACAATAAATAAATACTCTATTCGTCGATATTCGTCATGAAACATGAACAGTTAGCTATATGGCAAAGAAGCTTCTCTTTAAGCTGTTTAGTCTACAAATCCTTTAAACAACATAGGGATTATGGGTTTAAAGACCAGATTTGTCGCTCCGGTCTTTCTGTACCCAGTAACATCGCTGAAGGAATGGAAAGGCACACTGACAAAGAAAAGGCGCACTTTCTTTCTATTGCTAAAGGCTCATTAGCTGAGTTAAGAACTCAGCTTCTTATTGCGATTGAAATCCAATACATTCCCAAATGTGTTGGAGAAGACATGGCCGAAGAGTGCTTACATTTAAGTCGCATGCTTGGGGCGTTTATAGTCAAACTTCGAAGCAAGTAACTCGCCACTCGCTACTCGTCACTCGCCACTCGCCACTCGTCACTCGTCACTCGCCACTCGTCACTCGCCACTCGCCACTCGCCACTCGTCACTCGCCACTCGCTACTCGTCACTCGTCACTCGCCACTCGTCACTCGCCACTCGCCACTCGCCACTCGTCACTCGCCACTCGCTACTCGTCACTCGTCACTCGCTACTCGCTACTCGCTACTCGCTACTCGCTACTCGCTACTCGCTACTCGCTACTCGCTACTCGCTACTCGCTACTCGCTACTCGCTACTCGCTACTCGCTACTCGCTACTC
>NZ_JATABI010000035.1:0-45969 GCF_036533795.1 Vibrio sp. M250220
CAGTTACGCTCTGGTTTCTCACTGCAAGACGATCAAAGCGAGATCTACACTTCCGGTACCATTTCCAGTATTTGGGCCGTTACCGCAAGCTACGAGCTCGATTACTATCAAAATCAACTCGCGTTTGGTGCTAAATGGCAACTCGATCCTCTCTGGCAACTCGACCTACATTACCGATGGAATTATGCTGGGAACAATCACCTTGACGGCCTAACCATCGCTTTTCATGACTGGTTTTCACTGGAACAGAACGGTAGAGAAGAGGTCAATAACAATCGCTTTGTTATCAACATGCCTGAGTATGGTATCGAACTGGAAGATTTTCGCGGCGAAACCCTCAGTCATGCAATCACTGGTTATTTGCAGTATCAGGTGTTTACCCAAGAGCATCACGGTTTATCGGTGGGAGTATCGCTTTATTACAACGATACCAAACACGGTATTTTTAGCTCTTCAGAGTTCGAACAAGCGATACAGGCCAACTACGGCTACCGAAGAGATAAACACGCTTTAGACACCACGTTAGCATTCACATTTCGCAATACGCCGACTGTCTTTGCACAATTGCCCTATCGCAGTACCACTTGGTCAATGGGCGGCAGTTATCAGTATCAGATGTTTGAACACCATGCTTTTATCGGCCAAATTAATGTCCATCAAGGGATCACTACAGACAATGGCGAGTTTTCAAAACCTTCAACCGAATTTACTATCGGCTATCGTTATACGCTAAAAAACACCGCAGTAGAGATCACTGCGGTAGAAAATATGTTTAACGCTGACAATAGCACTGACATCGCGTTTGGCGTTGCCTTCCGATATCGTTTCGGCGGGTAGGCCCGTTAGACGGCGAGAATACGGTTCACCGCCGCGGCAATTTCGTCATCAGAAGCTTGGCGCTGGAGAGAAAATGAGAGATATTGATCACCACGGACACTCAAAGAGCGATCCACTTCCGCTAAGCAATGCACTGTTGCACCTTCTAATACAAACGAAAGCTCAATCTCTTTGCTACTTATAAAGCCACTGTTACGAAACTCAATTTCCTGATAACAGCCCGATTTTGAGCTAAAGTTACCGCCACGTAACAAGCCTTTTTCTACGTCTGCTTTTACCATTGCAAAACCCGCCTGCTCGATTGCAGAAAGGATCTTTGCCACCACAGGTAAAGGTCTGACTTCGACAAAATCCCTATCTTTTGGATCGATGGCAAAATCAATATCCAACGTGGTTTCTAGCCAAACGTGGCACTGATTTTTTAATGCATTGAGCGCCGTGATTGGCGTTTCTTCACTAACGGTGTAAGAAAACGTACGCTCGAATTCAATTCATTGGCTTAAATTGGGGCGATACTTGCAATCTTGGCACAAATGTATAACCATTTGTATAGTCAATTATAAAGTTAAATATTATGAGTAATTCTCCCCTTTATCTCCAGATCAAACGGTATATTGTCGAGCAAATTGATCAAGGTTATTGGCCTGTCGGCCATCGTATTACCACCGAGCTTGAACTGACGAAACAGTTTGACGTCAGTCGTATGACGGTAAATAAAGCGATACGAGACCTTGTATCAGAAGGACGTTTAGTCAGACGCCCTCGCCTCGGTACGTTTGTTTGTGCCCCAGACGACAAAGCGGAATCACCATTACTCGATATTCGTAACATCGCTAAAGAAGTTGAACAGCGTGGTAGAGCATACAGCAGTAAAGTGGTTAAACAACTGGCATTAACCGCCGATGATGTGGTCGCCATGAAACTAGGTGTCATGTTAGGTAGTGACGTTTTCTACAGTGAAATCATTCACTTTGAAGATAAATCCCCCATACAACTCGAGTTGCGCTGGGTGAACGCAAGTTATGCTCCCAACTATTTAGAACAAGACTTTACGCAGATCACGCCCAACCAATATTTATCAGAAAACTGTCCTCTCAGCGCAATAGAGCATACGGTTGAAGCTATCGTTGCTGACGAAAGCGTGCGTGCGGCGCTTCGCCTTGCGATTAATGAGCCTTGTCTGCTGCTTAACCGCAGAACATGGAGCCAAGAAAAGCTCGTCAGCACTGCATTACTCTATCATCCTGGCACGAGATACAAATTAAGCTCTAAAGTTCTCCTTCCTTAGAGCATTTCATACTTTTTGACTGATCACATTTTTGCAACATTGCACTTGATCATTTAGCAAACTTGAATCAGTATTTGTATATACATTTGATTATGAGTATTACTATGAAGTCCTCTGTTGATGAAATCATCTTAACCAACGCTAGAGTAGTCACTATGACTCAGGGGAGCCGTGGCTATGCCATTTCGCCTCTGAGCAATATTCATATCAAACAAGGTCAAATCCTATCGTTAAGCGAATCGGCTATCTCTTCTGAGATCAATACATTTGATTGTGAAGGGAAACTGGTCACGCCGGGATTTATCGACTGTCACACTCATCTTGTTTTTGCCGGTAGCCGTGCAGACGAGTTCGAACAGCGTCTCAAAGGCGTTCCATACCAAGAAATCGCTCAACAAGGTGGCGGTATTCTGTCTACTGTGCGTGCAACCCGCGCAGCCAGTGTTGATCAACTGACGGAACTGGCATTGCCTCGTTTAGACGGGCTGATTGCTAGCGGCGTGACGTCTGTCGAAGTGAAGTCAGGCTATGGATTGACGATAGAAGATGAAATCAAAATGTTGCGTGCTGCGCGTGCTCTCGAAGCTCACCGAAAAATTCGTGTTACGACCACATTACTTGCCGCACATGCCTTGCCGCCTGAATTTAGTGGACGTGCGGACGACTATATCGAGTTCGTCTGCCAAGAGATCATTCCTCAAGTAGCCGAAGAAAAGTTGGCGACGAGTGTAGACGTATTTTGTGAGTCCATTGGGTTCAACCTAAAGCAGACTGAACGCGTGTTTGTCACAGCCATTGAGCATGGCCTAAAAATCAAAGGCCATACCGAACAGCTATCCAATCTTGGCGGTACAGAGTTAACTGCCAAGTATGGCGGCCTGTCTGCTGATCACATTGAATTTCTCGACTCGAAAGGTGTCGCCGCACTGGCACAATCAAACACGGTCGCAACCTTACTGCCGGGTGCTTTTTACTTCCTAAAAGAGACCCAACTACCGCCTATCGAGCTCCTTCGTCAACATAACGTGCCGATGGCGATTGCCACGGATTTGAATCCAGGTACGTCACCTTTTGCAGATTTGACTATGATGATGAATATGGGCTGTACACTATTTGGCCTAACACCAGAAGAAACCTTGCGTGGCGTCACTGCGAATGCTGCTCAAGCGCTGGGCTACGGTGAAAGCAGAGGTCAAGTTGTCCCAGGTTTTGATGCGGATTTGGCGATCTGGGATGTTGAACATCCTGCCGAGTTTAGCTATTTCCAAGGCGCTCCGAGATTGGCCGCGCGTCTTGTTGCCGGAGAGTTAGATCATGTCTAATCATGTCGTTACCAACCAAGATTTTCATTGGCAAGGCCGCCACGATGCGGAAGATGGCGCACTCGGTAAGCGTGTTCATCATGTGATTAAACAGCTCAGAGTTGATGAGCTCGAGCCGTATCACAATGCTGTAAGCTTGTTAGGCTTTTGTAGTGATGCTGGCGTCGCTCGCAACAAAGGGCGTATTGGCGCACGTAAAGCTCCAGATCTCATTCGTCGAGCCCTAGCAAATATGGCGTGGCACAAACAGAGTGCCTTAATCGACTTAGGCAATGTCATTTGTGATGACGACTTACTCGAGCAAAGTCAGGCTCAATGTGCTGACATCATTGCCACGGCTTTAAAATCAACGCCTGTGATCACTTTAGGCGGGGGGCACGAAGTCGCTTGGGCTTCATTTCAGGGGCTGGCGAAGTACTTTGAATTTCTAAACCCAGCCAAACCACCAAAAATCGGCATCATCAACTTCGACGCTCACTTTGATCTTCGCGCTTTCGAGAGTGAACACGCGGAAGTTAAGCCGAGTTCAGGAACCCCGTTTAATCAAATCCAGCGCTACTGTGCGACTCACGATTGGCCGTTTCATTACGCATGTTTAGGTGTTAGCCGCGCGAGCAACACCGAAGCACTATTTAATCGAGCAGATGAGTTGGATGTGTGGTACGTCGAGGATAAAGACCTCGCTCATTTAAACCACGTCTATCACCTAACTCAGTTACAGCATTTTATCGATAAGTGTGACTACATCTACCTGACCATAGATCTGGACGTCTTCCCTGCGGCGACGGCCCCTGGAGTGAGTGCGCCAGCAGCGCGTGGAGTCAGTATCGATATTCTCGCGCCATTTATTGAACGAATTCTGCATTACAAGCAAAAACTGGTCATAGCGGATATTGCCGAATACAACCCAACTTATGATGTCGACAGCCAGACAGCACGTCTAGCGGCTCGACTCTGCTGGGACATAGCAAACGCTTTTTCCGAAAAATAATAATCCATCAGGCAGAGGCTAGTGTTAACGGTGCATAAGCGCCCTAGCCCCCTTTTTGCCTGAACAACGTGAACCACAAGGAGTCTTACCATGACGGAACGCCAAGTAGAAGATAAGCGTCTCGATACGAATAGAACCATTCGCGCGCCACACGGCACGACATTGAGAGCAAAATCTTGGCTAACAGAAGCCCCGCTTCGCATGCTGATGAACAACTTAGATCCAGACGTTGCCGAGCATCCGCATTCTTTAGTCGTGTATGGTGGTATCGGTCGCGCTGCGCGCAACTGGGAGTGTTACGATAAAATCGTTGAAGTGCTAGAGCGCCTAGAAGAAGACCAAACTCTTGTCGTTCAGTCAGGCAAACCTGTCGGCGTGTTCCCGACTCATAAAAATGCACCGCGCGTGTTAATCGCAAACTCAAACTTAGTGCCTCATTGGGCGAACTGGGAGCATTTTAACGAGCTAGATAAACAAGGTCTGATGATGTACGGTCAGATGACCGCTGGCAGTTGGATCTACATCGGTTCACAAGGTATTGTTCAAGGTACTTATGAGACTTTTGTCGCCGTTGCGAAAAAGCACTTTGACGGTAACGCAAACGGTCGCTGGGTTCTGACTGGTGGTCTTGGCGGTATGGGTGGTGCTCAACCTCTAGCTGCGACTATGGCAGGTTTCTCAATGATTGCCGTGGAATGTGACGAGTCACGTATCGACTACCGTCTGCGTACTGGTTACGTTGATAAAAAGGCAACAAGTCTGGATGAAGCGCTTGCTATCATCTATGAGTCGGATACCCCTGTATCAGTCGGTCTACTAGGCAACGCTGCCGACATCTTCCCTGAGTTGGTTGAACGTAACATCACACCAGATGTTGTTACTGACCAAACCTCTGCTCACGATCCGTTGAATGGCTACTTGCCGATTGGTTGGTCTATGGAACATGCTGCTGTAATGCGTCTAAAAGATGAAGCCGCCGTGGTCAACGCAGCCAAAGAATCAATGGCGATTCAAGTTAAAGCGATGTTGACGCTTCAAGAACGCGGCGCCGCAACACTCGACTACGGCAACAATATCCGCCAAATGGCATTGGAAAAAGGTGTAGAGAATGCCTTTGATTTCCCTGGTTTCGTACCGGCATATATTCGCCCTCTATTCTGTGAAGGTATTGGTCCTTTCCGTTGGGCAGCGCTTTCTGGTGATCCAGACGATATCTACAAAACAGATCAAAAAGTAAAAGAGTTGATCCCAGATAATCCTCATCTTCACAACTGGCTCGATATGGCGAGAGAGCGTATTCAGTTCCAAGGTCTCCCGGCACGAATTTGTTGGGTAGGTCTGAAAGATCGTGAGCGTCTAGGTCAAGCATTCAATGAAATGGTTAAGAATGGCGAACTTAAAGCCCCTATCGTCATTGGCCGCGACCATCTAGACTCTGGTTCAGTAGCGAGTCCGAACCGTGAAACAGAAGGCATGATGGACGGTTCAGACGCGGTGTCGGATTGGCCACTGCTTAACGCTCTGCTAAACACTGCTGGGGGAGCCACTTGGGTTTCACTTCATCACGGTGGTGGGGTTGGTATGGGCTTCTCTCAACACTCAGGCATGGTGATCTGTTGTGACGGCAGTCAGGACGCATCAGAGCGTATCGCACGCGTATTGCACAACGACCCTGCAACGGGCGTAATGCGCCATGCAGACGCGGGTTACGAGATTGCAAAACAATGTGCCGCCGATCAAGGGCTTGATTTGCCAATGCTTAACGAAGAACTAAAGAAGCTTAAATAAGGATGATGAAGATGTTGAATCTAACGCTTAAGCCGGGACAACTTAGCCTACCAGTGCTACGTAAAATCAGCCGTTCACCAATCAACCTGACTCTTGACCCAGAGGCAATCCCTGCCATAGACGAGAGTACCAAAGTGGTAGAACAGGTGATTGCGGAAGATCGCACTGTTTACGGTATCAATACAGGTTTTGGCCTACTGGCGAACACACGCATCGCACCAGAGGATCTGGAAACACTACAAAAAAGTATCGTGCTTTCACATGCCGCTGGCATCGGTGAGTTTATGTCTGACGAAACCGTTCGTTTGATGATGGTTCTTAAGATCAACAGCCTTTCACGTGGCTACTCGGGTATCCGCCTTAAAGTCATCCAGGCGCTAATTGACTTGGTCAACTCTCAAGTCTATCCATGTGTACCGCAAAAAGGCTCGGTTGGTGCTTCTGGTGACCTTGCTCCCCTTGCGCACATGAGCACCGTCTTGTTAGGTGAAGGGCAAGCTCGTCACAACGGCAAGATCATCTCTGGTATCGAAGCATTGAAAATTGCAGGTCTAGAGCCGATTACTCTTGCACCGAAAGAAGGTCTTGCCCTGCTCAACGGCACTCAGGCATCAACAGCCTTTGCTCTTGAAGGCCTGTTTGCGGCAGAAGACCTTTTCGCCTCAGCCACTGTGTGTGGGGCTATGTCTGTTGAAGCGGCACTCGGAAGTCGTCGTCCATTTGATCCACGAATCCACCGCGTACGTGGTCATCGTGGCCAGATGGACGCCGCAACGGCATACCGCCATCTGCTTGACAACACGAGTGAGATAGGTGAATCGCATACTTGCTGCGAAAAGGTACAAGATCCCTACTCATTACGTTGTCAGCCACAAGTTATGGGCGCATGTTTACAGCAGATCCGTAATTCAGCAGATATTCTTCAGACTGAGGCGAACTCTGTATCGGATAACCCGTTGGTATTCGCAGATGACGGTGACATTATTTCGGGTGGTAACTTCCACGCAGAACCTGTCGCGATGGCAGCCGATAACCTCGCTCTAGCGATTGCAGAGATCGGCAGCCTATCTGAGCGTCGCATGGCGCTGCTCATCGACAGCGCTTTGAGTAAACTGCCACCATTCCTTGTTGACAATGGCGGGGTTAACTCTGGTTTTATGATTGCTCAAGTAACTTCTGCGGCGCTTGCAAGCGAAAACAAAACCTTGGCTCACCCAGCTTCAGTAGACAGTTTGCCGACATCAGCCAACCAAGAAGACCATGTTTCTATGGCGACATTTGCTGGTCGTCGCCTACGTGATATGGCCGAAAATACACGTGGCATCTTAGCGGTTGAATACTTATCAGCTGCGCAAGGATTAGACTTCCGCGCACCAAACAAGTCATCAGCGAGAATTGAGGAGGCGAAACAGATCCTACGTGAGAAAGTTAGCTTCTACGATAAAGATCGCTACTTCGCTCCAGATATTGAAGCGGCAAACTCACTGCTTATGATGGCGGTTCACAATCACCTAATGCCAGAAGCGATTCTACCAAGTATTGCTTAAGGACTAAGGGTTAAAAACAAAGCCCCTACTTGTATAAGTAGGGGCTTTATCGTTTTTAGGGCTAACAAACCTTTATATCCAACGCCTTACTCGTTGCTTGTAGTCCAGATACTGTGAACCAAACAGTGCTTCTAGCGCTCTCTCTTCGGGCAAGATTTGAAAGCGATTCATGTACACAATAAAGCCGAAGCTAAACACAATCGCTAGCAGATTTTGTTGCCAATATGCATAACCAAACAGCAGTACAAACAACCCTAAGTACATTGGGTTACGCGTGTAAGAATAAATACCAGAGTCCACAACCGTCGATGCATCGTCGACCTTTATCGGGCTTACGGTTGTCTGAGCACGGCGAAACTCGTAAATTCCCGCTAAACCAACAAACCCAGCCACGAAAAAGCAGAGAGCAAACAGCAAGCCACCGAGGGGAAGGTTTACCTGAAAAGTGAGAAATTCATGACTCAACTGGTTACTCGCGACAATAAACAGTACAAACAGCGCGACAGGTGGAATTTTACGTTCCAATTTGTCCATGGAATCTCCCTAGAGATAAGATCGTATAGAATAAAAATAGCTCAGCGTTTGACGCTGAGCTATTCGATTTAAACAATCTGCAACAGAGCTTGCAAAGGATGCTGCGTTTTGACCTGTTCAAATCGCTTAACCTGACTGCGGCATGAGTAACCCGTGATCAGACAGCGATCTTTTGGCAAATCCTGCAAACGGGGTTTCCAACTTAAGCCATAGATATCTTTCGACATTTGCAGCTTGTCGACCTCATGGCCGAACGTACCAGCCATACCACAACATCCAACCGCCACAGTGTTTAACTTGGCGCCGAAGTGAGCAAAAATAGCTCCCCACTCTTTTTCAGCGTTAGGCATTTTTGTTTTTTCAGTACAATGAGCAAACAGATACCACGGTTGCTCTTCACTCGCCGGACGTTGTTCAAATTCAACCAGTTTTGGTTCTAACCATTCGTGAACCGTCAGTACTTGGAAATCACCTCGCTGATCACCCAACACCTCCTGATATTCATCTCGATAGCAAAGAACTAACGCCGGATCGACACCCACGAGTGGTACGCCAACATCCGCCACTTGCTGAAGAAACGCTGCGGTGTTCGAAGCACTCTGCGCGAAACGTTTAAGGAAACCTTTAACGTGCTGTGCTTTACCATTTGGTTTAAACGGCAATAGCACTGGTGTCTTGCCAAGTTTCGCGACCAATGAAGCAAAATCTTCGACCACTTGCGCGTCGTAATAACTGGTAAATGGGTCTTGAACGATAACAACGTGGTTTGCTTTATCCTCTTTGGACATCGCGGCAAGTTGTTGAAGGTCAAAAGCTTTGAGTGCCGATGTGCGCTGAGCCAGAGTAGGAACAGACAAGAGCGGCGAATCAACATAGCCGACTGATTTAGCGGTTAAGTCTTGAACCCACTGCTGTTTCAGCGCGCCATTGACCAGCTTTGGCGCTTTAGCCAAAACGGGCAACATGGTTTCGATGTTCGCAACTAGGTAATCCTTCACTGGACGCTGGTAACGAGAGTAGTAAATATTTAGGAAGCGTGAGCGGAAGCTAGGTACATCAACCTTGATTGGGCATTGACTGGCACACGCTTTACACGCGAGACATCCATTCATCGCTTCATAAACTTCATGAGAGAAATCATACTCATGACGCTTATTGAGAGTGTTGCGCACCCTTTCAATCATCGTCTTGATGGTTGAGTTATCTTCTAGGGTCTGCTTTTCGAGATCAAGAATATCAACCCCTTGCTCTGTTAGCTGTCGCAACCACTCTCGCACCATTCCCGCACGACCTTTAGGTGAATAGCGACGATCCGCGGTTACTTTCATAGAAGGACACATCGGCGATGAGGTATCGTAATTGAAGCATAACCCGTTCCCGTTACATTCCATCGCTTGTTTGAAGCTATCTCGTACCTCTACGTCGATCTGGCGATCGAAGTAACCACGCTTAACATCCGTCACCTTAACCAGCTCTTCATTGCTGTCAATCGGAGTACAGATTTTGCCCGGGTTCATCTTATTGTGTGGGTCACAAGCCGCTTTGACACGGCGCAGCTCAGCAAACAATTCTTCACCGAAGAATTCTGGTCCGTATTCAGAGCGATAACCTTTACCGTGCTCACCCCACATCAAACCACCATACTTAGCCACCAGCTTGACGACTTCGTCAGAGACTTGATGCATCAATGCTTCTTGCTTCGGATCGCACAAATCCAGCGCTGGTCGAACGTGCAACACACCAGCGTCAACGTGACCAAACATGCCGTAATTCAGAGACTTGGCATCGAGCAATTCGCGAAACTCACCGATAAAGTCCGCAAGATTTTCTGGTGGCACACAGGTATCTTCAGCAAAGGCGACTGGTTTTGCTCTTCCTTTCGCCGCACCAAGTAGGCCAACCGCTTTTTTACGCATGTTGTAGATACGACCAATACTCGCCACATCATCACACACTTGATAGCCAATAATGCCCGCTTCTTCATTCGCAAGCATGTCATCGAGTCGTTGACATAAGGCCTTCACCTGTTGCTCAACTTCCTCAACATCTTGCCCTGCGAACTCAACCATGTTGATGCCCTGCATGTCTTTGCCAGGAACATCCGTCAATAGATCACTAACGGTATGCCAAACAATATCTTGTTTAGCCAGATTAAGAACTCGCGAGTCAACCGTCTCGACCGAAAGCGCCTTGGCTTCGACCATCAACGGCGCGTTACGTAACGCGGAATCAAAACTGCTATACTTGATGTTGACTAGAGTGCGCGCTTTAGGAATTGGCGTTAAATTCAGCTTCGCTTCAGTGATGAAGGCTAATGAACCTTCTGCGCCACATAACACTCGTGTAAAGTTGAATTGATCCGTCTCGGTATCTAATGCATTTTTCAGGTCATAACCTGTTAGAAAACGGTTGAGTGGTGGAAACTTCTCTTCGATCTGTTGGCGTTTTTCACGACAAATTCGCTCCGTCGTGTTGTAAGCATCAAAGGCATACTCACCTTCTGTAGGCATGCCATGTGACAGATCCGACTCCAAACATGAACCGTCTGCAAATACGGCTTGCACAGACAACACATGATCAGACGTTTTGCCGTATTTAAGAGAACCCTGACCTGAAGCGTCGGTGTTAATCATACCACCTAGTGTGGCTCGGTTACTGGTTGATAAGTCTGGAGAGAAAAAGTATCCATAAGGGCGTACAGCATCATTCAGTTGGTCTTTAACAACACCTGTTTGTACGCGAACCCAGCCTTCCGCTTCGTTAATCTCCAGTACCTTATTCATATGGCGAGACAAATCCACCACAATCCCCTTCGTCAAGGATTGACCATTGGTGCCTGTACCACCACCACGCGGAGAAAAGGTGACTCGTTCATATTGAGACTGAATGGCTAACTTACCAATTAACGCAACGTCTTGAGTTGTTTTAGGATGAACAACTGCCTGAGGTAACTGCTGATAAACACTGTTATCGGTAGATACGGCTAATCGACTTGAATACTGACTTTCAATATCGCCACTAAAACCATTCGCTTTGAGTTGTTCGAGAAAGGTGAGTACGATCGGATCCACATCCGATTGAGAATCTAATCTTGGTAACATTTGCTTCCTGCCCCCTACGACGCCGATCCTATCAGCACTGGGTTCGCTAAAGTGTAAAAAACTATTATTTGAATCAGGTCACTTTACAACATTTAAAAGGGTGATCAAAACAGAAATGCAATGTCAGAATGGAAGTTATCGCATTTTTTTCCCACACTTATAAATAATCAATCCAATTTAAAGTGTTTCTATGAGCGAATCATCCATGAAAAAAAATAAAATCGTCACCACCGAAGACATTCTATTAAAGTTATGTCAGTCCGTTTCAGGTGTTCTAACTTCTGCAACGAGCTCAAATGTTACCTACTCTGCAATGGTGCAGAAAATTACCAAGACCAGCCTTAAACCTGACTTTGGCTGTTTTGTACTGTTTGACGGAGGGTTCTCAGGGTTAGTCGTGATTAACTTCACTGCAAAAGCGGCACTCGAAGTCTACACAAACTATATGCGAAACATGGGAATGCCCGACGAAGAACTTGCTGTGCTGCATACCTCAGATGAAGTGGCAGATGTTCTGGGTGAATTGATGAACCAACTGGTTGGTCACTTTACCAACCAAGTACGCAAAGACCTGCAAACACACATTACTCAAAACCAGCCAAAGATGCTCTCTTTAAACAAGCAAGTGAATTTGTCTGTCGATACCAATCTTGATCGCCCACAAGCACGCCGTGTTACCTTCTCAACTGAGCAGGGCAACATTTTTTACTTAGAGCTAGCAATGGACAAAACTGAGTTCATTCAGCTTGAGGAATTTGAAGCAGCTGAGGACGATTGCCCGGATACAATTCTGGAGCAGACTCAACAGAAGATGAAAGCAAGCAAAGAGACTAAAAGCTCAGCGGGTGAAGAAAGCAACGCTAACGACCTGCTTGATGAGTTAGGCATCTAACCTCGCCAACTCAATTACCAGCCAGGCATCGCCACCCTGATACGGTGGCGACTTTTTCACACCGACTCATTATATAACTACAACGTATTTCCGTTTTTGAGCGGAAAACGTTAAAATGTCCGACTTTGCTAAATATGTGAGACATACAGCGGTCGATGGATAAACAAAAAGCCCTCAAAAAAATTGCCAAATGTTTAGAGCTTGGTAACTCTGCCAACGTCAACGAAGCAGCCAATGCGATCAAAATGGCTCATCGTCTAATGCTCAAATATGGCCTCGATAAGGACGATATCGAGTTTATCAAAATGGGCAAAACACAATCGACCCACTTACTTCCAACCAGTGTCACTTCAAACTTGTTACGCATCATTCGTGGCATCAACACTAAGTTTGGTGTCGAAGCAGTACTACTTAATCATAAAGGCCTCAAACGTGTAGAGTTTATCGGTGAAGCGGACCGCGCTATCTTTGCTGCCTTCGCATTTGATATTATTTATCGAGAGATGAACGAACAAACTGGCCGCTTCCGTAATGGTTTTGCAGGAACAGGGACACCCGCCAGTAAAGTCACTCGCCGAGTTAACTCATTCTTATCAGGCTGGGTAGAAGGCGCTCTGGAAAAGCTGCCTATCATCAGTCCAGATGAAGAATCAGCGAAGAAGATCGACGACTACATCGACAAAGAGTTTAAAAACATCGATCGCGAAACGTTTAAGCAGCAATTAAGAGAGGCGATGAAGAACTTGACTGAAGATTATGAAGTTGGTCTGAAGAAAGGTCGCACCGTTTCTGTAAACCGCCCTATCGATGGTGCACAAGCGCCCAAAATGCTCAGATAGTGCAATCTTCGTTCAGCTACCGTTAATCTTTGGTCAAATAAGCTAGATAAAATTGACATAATAAAGGCCATCAGGTTTATTCACTGTCATCCAAAAACCGGACATGGGTCTGGCTTAAAATATAATGATACACGGAGATGTTATCGTGAAAAAAATCACACTTGCTCTAGCAGTAGCAATCGCACTTTCTGGCTGTCAGGCAACGCAACGCCAAAATGCCACTACCGGTGAATCAGAGACTAACTCTGCGACCAAAGGGGCATTGATTGGTGCCATCGCAGGCGCAGCAGTTGGTCTAGCGACCGGCGATGATGCAAAAGAACGTCGTAAACATGCGCTCATTGGCGCTGCGGGTGGTGCAGCAGTGGGTGGTGGTGTGGGCTACTACTTCGACCAGCAAGAAGCCGCACTACGCAAACAGCTTCTCAATTCTGGTGTTCAAGTTGAACGTGTTGGTGAGAACCAACTTCTGCTTCGCCTTGAAAACGGCATTGGCTTCCAGTCGAGCTCTTACCAACTAGACCCAAGCATCCACAACACGCTACGCGGCGTTGCACAAATTCTTGTTGAATACCCAGATACAAGCTTAGTAATTGACGGCCATACAGACAGCACCGGTAGTGACACCACAAACCAAGTTCTATCTGAACGTCGCGCTGAATCTGTTCGCTCTTACCTAGTATCTCAAGGTGTTGCTGCAGGTCGTGCAGTCGCACGTGGTAATGGTGAGCGCTACCCTCTGTGTTCAAATAGCACCGCGGAAGGCCGAGCTTGTAACCGCCGTGTAGAAATCCAGATCCTACCTCTTAAGTAATCTGCCTTTCTCAACGTGACCATTTCTATTGGCTTCTCCGGAAGCCAATTTTATATCCATCACCTCAAATATGTTCAATTGTTATCAATTTTTACTGAGTAATTGATATACTTAGCAAATACTGCCTGCTTGCCAATCATGTCCAGAGGTTAATTTGCGCATCCTTCCCCTTCTACTGCTAGCGTTGTCCGCCTTTAGCTATGCCCAAACGGTAGAAGAGCTGATCAAAAGTGCCCAAAACAACAATGTCCACGCTCAGCTTGAGCTGGCTGAGATGTATAGCCAAGGCAATGGTATCGAACGCTCAGACTCAGAGGCATTTTATTGGTATCAGCAAGCGGCCGAAAGTGGCAACTCATCTGCGGCGATTTATCTAGGGCGTGCTTACCTAAACGGTGTTGGAACGAACCCCGATGTTGAAAAAGCGATTTTTTGGTTGAACAAAGCCGCGTTTGAGGGAGATCCCCAAGCGCCTCGTCTTCTCGGTGAGCTATACGAAAACTTGCAGCAGCCACCCAATAATTTGGACCTTGCTGAGATCTGGTATCTCGAAGCCGCGAAGAACGATCCCAACGCAGAAAACGCCTATGCTCGTATTCTAGAAGAGCAATTTAATGCCCGAAGAGCGAAACAAGTGGCCGCTATTGATCAGCTTGAAGTGGCATTTGATCACCAAGAAATCGAATTGAGTCCAACAGCAAAGTCTGTATCGCAAAGCCAACAAGCGGCAAACAGTCTGGTATATGCTCTATCCGCATTGCTATTGGTGAGTCTCACTCTTGTCGGCTGGCTATTGCGAAAGAACCAAACGCTCCGAAAGGCCGCCAATACCACCGAGTCAGACACGCAACAACAGCAGCTCAAACTTGAACGAGAACTCAAGCGCAAGGAAGATATTCTCAAGCAGCAAAAACGACAAATGGAAGTCATGTATCGCCATATCAAAAAACAGCAAGAAAATACCAAGCCGGTAGTCACAGAGAGTCACAGTGAGAAGCCCCTAACGCTAGCGTGTGCCCTTTTTGGCTTTAACCCAAGCAAGATACCCGCCGAAAAAGAGATCAAGTTAAGATACAAGCAACTGTGTAAAATCTACCACCCAGATCTCAAAGGCAGTGAAGAAGAAATGAAGCGTTTGAATCAAGCGTTGAAAATAATTCTTTCAAGTGTTAATAAATAGTTACATTTCAATTTTAAAATATTTCACTTACCTTTTCAGCGTTTAAAACACAAGGCTGCGCAATCGATCTCCTTCCCAATACACGTAACAAATGCTTAACCAAACCGCGTAGTTTGTGTCATACTCCACGGCGAAAATAGCACCTAAAAAAATTAAGGTGGGGAGAGTATATGTTTACTATTGAAGGCGTGTGCGACTGGTGTAAGAAACCAAACATGCTAACCAAACATGATTACGTCGACGGAAAATGTCACCATTCATGTAAAGAGTGCAATGACCTAGCGACTCTTGATGTTCGTCAGTTTAACATTGAAGAGTTACAGCATAGAGAGCGACAACTTAGCGCTCTACGCTAGTCAGCATTGTGTCTCCAGCGATGTAAATAAGCCACCGAATGACGGTGGCTTTTGTATTTTTAGTCTCTCAGTAACTGGCGGCTAATCTGCATCCGATTGTGACTCAGGAGCGGCTTGTTCAAACGCCGCAAGCTTATTAAGTGACGCCGTCACTTGAGTAATGTTCGGATACGCGGAGAGATCAACCTTAAACCGCTTGGCATTGTAAACCTGTGGAACGAGACAGACATCAACCAAGCTAACATCGTCTCCGACACAGTAGCGCCCTCGTGTCAGTTTTAGCCTCTGCTCTAGAGCATCAAACCCTTTCATTATCCAATGGGCATACCATGATGATTTCTCTTCGTCCGTGACGTTGAGTGTTTGAGAAAGATACTGTAAAACGCGCAAGTTATTGAGCGGATGAACATCAATCGCAATATCATGAGCCATTGCCTTAACCTGATAACGTAATGCTCGGTCCGTTGGCGTCAACAACACTTCCGGATAGTTCTCATCGAGATAGTCGATAATCGCTAAGGACTGATTAAGCCGCATCTCACCATCAATAAAAACGGGTACCAATTGATTGGGGTTGAGACGCTTAAAATCGGTCGAGTGCTGTTCTCCACCATTTTTAATCAAATGAATGGATCGCTGCTGATAGTCGAGCCCCTTAAGATTGAGGGCAATTCGGACTCGATAGGCCGCAGATGAGCGCCAGTAACCATATAAAATACGATCACCCATACTTAACCACTTGTTGGTCAATTGCACCAAAAATCGAGTGCCCATCGTTATCAAGCATTTCTATTTTGATCCGGTCACCAAACTGCATGAACCCAGTAGAAGGTGAACCATCACGAATCGTCTCTATCATTCGCACTTCTGCAATGCACGAGTAACCCACGCCACCTTCGGCAATGGCGGTACCATGTTCTGTTCCCTGTTTGTTTGACACCGTCCCCGAACCGATAATCGCACCGGCAGACAGTGGACGACTCATAGCAGCATGCGCAATGAGCTGTGGAAACTCAAATGTCATATCCACACCGGCGTTAGGGCATCCAAACGGCTCATTGTTGTAAAAACTTAATAGTGGCAGATTGACCTTGCCACCATCCCAGTCACTGCCCAATTCATCAGGTGTGACCGCAACCGGAGAAAAAACAGACGAAGGTTTAGATTGGAAGAAACCAAATCCTTTTGCTAACTCGTTTGGAATCAAACCGCGTAACGAAACATCATTGACGAGCATGACAAGTTTGATTGACTGAGCAGCCTCTTCAACACTGACTCCCATTGGTACATCACCGGTGATAACGGCAACCTCACCTTCAAAATCGATGCCCCATGCTTCATCAACGACCGTAATATCATCACACGGGCCAATAAAGGCATCCGACCCACCCTGATACATTAGAGGATCGGTCCAGAAACTTGGCGGCATTTCCGCGCCACGCGCCTTACGCACCAATTCAACATGATTGACATAGGCTGAGCCATCTGCCCACTGGTAGGCTCTTGGTAACGGTGATTCGCACTGCAGAGTCGAGAAAACCATTTCGTTGGTCAATTCGCCGTTATTCAATGCGATGTACATTTCATTTAACTGTGGCTCAACACGCTGCCAGTCATCCAGTGCTTGCTGCATTGTCTGTGCGATTTCTGGCACCGCGACACAATGAGTGAGTGATTTGTTCACAACAACCAATAAGCCATCTCGGCTGCCATTTTTTAGGCTTGCTAACTTCATTCTATTTGCCCTTATTTTTGTTCTTTCCAGCTATCGATATACTGCTCATTTTCAACCTGACGTGCGTGCTCACTAATTTCGAGTGCATGACGGGTATCGATCATCACTGCCACTTCATCGGTGAATTTCTTCTTATACTCCTGCCCTGCTTTAAAGGCCTTGGGATGTGGGCCGTGAGCAAATCCAGCGGGATGAAAGGTCACCATTCCCGCCTCAATGTTGTCGCGACTAAAGAAATCCCCTGCGTGGTAGAACAGCACTTCATCGTAATCATCATTGTTGTGGTAAAACGGCACCTTTAACGCCCCAGGATCACTTTCAATAGGCCTTGGCACAAATGTGCAAATAACAAATCCTTGCCCCACAAATGTCGTATGCGCTGACGGCGGCAAATGATAACGGTGCGACATAAGTGGCCTGATATCACGCCAGTTAACTCGTACCACAGAAAGGTCACCATGCCAGCCAATCGCATCTAGTGGATTAAACGGATAAGTGACGATGCTCACCTGCTCATGACGTTTAATGTAAACTTGTGTCGACTGTTCTGAATACTGATCTTTAAATGCCTGATCAATTTTCGGAACGTCGAGCACTGCTGGGTCAAAAACAGCGTGATTACCAACCATGCCTTTTTCCGGCAAGGTATAAGCGGCATCCGTGTTTTCAATCATCAAGATGAACATCGGCTCATGGGGTTCAAGCCGCCAAGTGGTCGAGCGAGGGATCATCACGTAATCCCCTTCAACCACCTCAAGGTGTCCATAGTCACAAAACAGATCGGCTTTGCCCTGATGAATGAATAAGAGTTCATCGCCGTCTGCGTTGCGTGCTAGGTGTTCCATCGCACTATCGAGCTTCCAGATACGAACTTTACAGTTAGCGTTATGCAGAAGGTAAGGTACCGACCATGGAGAGTTCTGAATCGAGGCTTCCACTTGGTTGAAATTGAACGCACGAGGTTTTAGCTCACCCTGCCAATCACTCCAACCTGTAGGGGCATGCTGGTGATGGAAGTGAGCGGCAGGGCCAAAGAAACCACTGCGCCCCGCTTCGCGTTCATAAATCGCTTGTTCCGGGAAGTCAGCGTGTGCCTGCTTGGAGCACACTCCCTCCCGATGCGGGAATGTTATCCATTTATGCATCGTTTAGTACTCCACGACGAATTTGATCTTCTTCAATCGATTCAAACAAGGCTTTGAAGTTACCTTCGCCAAAGCCCTCATTACCTTTACGCTGAATAATTTCAAAGAACACCGGACCAATAACCGTCTGGGTAAATATTTGAAGTAAAATACCATCCTTCATTGGCGCACCATCGATAAGGATCCGCAGATCACGTAACTTATCGACGTCTTCACTGTGACCTTCCACACGTCCATCGATCTTTTCATAGTAGGTGTCAGGTGTCGGCATAAACTCCATGCCACGGTCACGAAGTGTCTGTACCGTTTGATAGATGTTATCCGTCGTTAGGGCGATATGTTGAATACCTTCACCGTTGTATTCACGGATAAACTCTTCTATTTGTGATTTGTCGTCAGAAGATTCATTGATTGGAATACGGATCTTGCCACAAGGCGCGGTCATCGCACGGCTGACAAGGCCAGTCAGTTTGCCTTCAATATCGAAGTAGCGGATTTCTCTGAAGTTACCGATACGCTCGTAAAATCCAGACCACAGATCCATATTGCCTTGCTTAACATTATGGGTTAAGTGGTCAATCTCGTACAAGCCGACATCCATCTTTTCTAAACGTTGTTTGGCATCGTCATAAAAGCGGAAATCGACTTCGTAAATACTGCCATCTTGGTAGCGATCAACAAAGTAAAGCAGACTCTCACCGATACCATAGATCGCTGGAATACTGAGTTCCATTGGACCTATCTCAGTGATGTACTCTTTCGCACCATTGTCTAGTGCTTGTCTCATCGCAACCGAAGAATCTTTCACTCGGAAGGCCATGCCACAAACTGAAGGACCATGTACCTTAGCAAATGCATGAGCCTGACTGTGTGGCTGAGCATTTACGATAAAGTTCACGTCACCTTGACGGTAGAGCCAAGCCTCTTTAGAACGGTGTTTTGCGACTTCTGCAAACCCAAGTGAGTTAAACAACTGCTTTAGGTCTTGAATACCCTTCTCATCTGCCGCTGTGTATTCGACAAACTCAAAACCATCAGTGCCTAATGGGTTGTACGCTTCGTTCATTTGATGTCCCTCGTGTATTAGTAACGACCATGTATCTATCAATAACTTGGCTTATCACGAGCAAAAAATGAATCTTTACGCGCAATTTCAAGGTTACGAAAATGTAATCAAAAACTGTAAACGGCGAATTTAAAAACCAATTTTAACGATTAAAAACAAAAACTTAAAACAAAACCGCACAGTAACATTTATTTTACATTTCAAGCATCAACGGCCGTGAATGAGGAATTTTTCAACTTTGCCTACATCGAGTTCTGAACCTAAGAGTGCGTGCCATTAGTGTTTGATAAAACGAGTAAATAATCACCTGAACATGTATAAGCCCAACAGATACCTGACGATAAAAAGCCTGTCAGAGTCACCGATAGATTGACGTAGCGCAGTTTGCGACTCGGCTGAGCAAGATATGGTAATCCCCTCTGTTCCTAACGAGGTATAACAATGACTCAAATTAATCGTGAACGTCTGGTCGAACACTTTATTCAACTTGTCAAAATTGACAGTGAATCTCGCAACGAAAAGCAAATTGCTGAAACGCTAGCAGAGCAGCTCGGGGAGCTTGGCTTTACCGTACATAAGTTAGCTGTCCCACAAGATGTCTCCAATGGCTTTAACGTCTACGCTCGCTTGGAAGGTGAACTTGCCGACAGCATCGTACTGAGTTGTCACATGGATACCGTAACCCCAGGAATTGGTATTGAGCCTATCATCGAAAATGGCATTATCCGCTCTAAGGGGAATACCATCCTTGGCGGTGATGACAAGTCGGGTATCGCAGCTATCATGGAAGCAGTCCGTTGTATTCAAGCGGCTAACCAAGCTCACAAGACCATCGAGATAGCTTTCACTGTTCATGAAGAAGGCGGACTATTTGGTTCTCAGCACTTTGACATGTCTTACATCCAGTCAGACAAAGCGATCGTACTCGATACAGGAGGGCCGATTGGCAGCATAGTCAATGCCGCTCCAGGTCAGCAAAAAATCGTCGCCAACTTTATCGGTCGTCCTGCGCACGCCGGTTTGGCGCCAGAAGAAGGCATTAGCGCTATTCAAGTCGCAGCAGATGCTATCACTCAAATGAAGCTACTGCGCATCGATCACGAAACAACGGCTAATATCGGGATTGTACAAGGCGGTAATGCGACCAACATCGTTATGCCTTCTTTAAAAGTGGTCGCAGAAGCGCGCTCACTAAATGATGAAAAACTCTCCCAGCAAGTATCGCATATGATTGAGACGTTTCAGGCAGCGGCCGATAAGTATGGTGCTCAAGTAGAGATTGATTCAACCCGCGCATACAACGCATTTGTCATTGCTGATAACCACCCTCATATCGAAGCAGTTAAAGCATCATTTGAGGCGATTGGTGCTAAGCCTTACACCAAAGGAACTGGGGGTGGTAGTGATGCAAATAACTTCAATGCGAAAGGATTAACCACCGTAAATATCTCAACAGGTATGGCAAAAGTACATACCACAGAAGAGTTTATCGCCGTTG
Source organism: Vibrio sp. M250220 (assembly GCF_036533795.1). Classification (NCBI taxonomy): domain Bacteria; kingdom Pseudomonadati; phylum Pseudomonadota; class Gammaproteobacteria; order Vibrionales; family Vibrionaceae; genus Vibrio; species Vibrio sp. M250220. The sequence goes on from NZ_JATABI010000035.1 coordinate 20,934, forward strand.
ACGATATGGTCAAAGTAAGTGAGTTTGTTCAACACTACCTTACACACTAACCGTAAAAAAAGCCGCGACCACGGCTTTTTTATTCTCTGGTTAATTTGACCAGCCGCGCTTCGCGTACCTCTTGTTTCATCATCGAACCGAACTCTTCAAAGGACAGTGGCTGAGAAAACAAGTAACCTTGGTATTGATCGCATCCTTCTTGACGTAAAACATCAAGCTGCTCCTGATACTCAACCCCTTCAGCCACCAGCTTAATGCCTAAACTATGTCCCATCTGAATGATGGTTCGAACAAGCACTCGGTCTGAGTGGCTAACGGCACAATCATCGACGAAACATTTATCTATCTTGATCACATCCGTCGGTAACTGTTTGAGATATTTAAGGCTAGAGTATTCGACACCAAAATCATCAATCGCAACCGAAACGCCAATGGCTCTCAACTGACGACAGATATCGGTAATGTTTTCAGGGTCACTCATTAAGGTCGACTCTGTAATCTCCATCTGCAATAGATGCGATGGCAGTTGTGTCTCTTTTAATGCGTGGCATACCACTTCGAACAGATCAGCATGAGCAAACTGAACCGTTGAGACATTGACAGCAATACAGATGGATAGCCCCTGATCATGGTAACGTTTTGCTTGACGGCATGCTTCCATGATTATCCACTGGCCGACAGGCACGATCTGAATCGTTTTTTCCGCAATAGGGATAAATTCACCTGGGGAAATAGGCCCAAGCTGAGGATGGTTCCAGCGCAACAACGCTTCAGCACCAACAATGCGTGCGGTTTCAATTTCCACTTTGGGCTGGTACATCAACAAAAATTGATCGCTTAATAACGCCGACTTAATCTCCGTTTCAATCTGATGCTGCCTAATTGTCTCGCCAAGTAGTTCATCATCAAACCAGCACACCGCTCCCGCTCCTTCTGAGCGTGCTTTATACAATGCAAAATCTGCGTTTTTTTCCCATACTTCGGTGCTGCCAAGTGCATCTCCCGCCATCGCAACGCCAATACAGTAAGACAACCGATGAGATGTATTGTCGACATTGAACATCACTCTTTGATGGCGGCTCAGTTTATCAACCAGATCATTGAGCTTTTCTACAATGTCCTGTTGCTCCACAACAACGAGAAATTCGTCACCACCAAAACGGTAAACCTTACCATCATCTCCGACCAAGTCTTTCATATGCCTGGCAAACGCGACGAGAAGATCATCTCCATGGCGATAACCAAGCCTGTCATTGACATTTTTAAACCCTTCTAACCCAATGTGGATCAGCCCAAATTTCTTGGCGTTACTCTCATTTATTCGGCTTATGTCCTCCCGATACGCATTGATATTCGGCAGTTTTGTGAGGTAATCGGTTTGACTTTCTATTTTAAAGACAAGGGCTTGCTGCTTGGTCTTCATATATGAATAGGTCATCAATGTTGCGAACACACTACTCGCTGTCATTTCAATCGACACATCGATAAAGGCATCAAACTCAGTGAGTGACAGTTGATATAGGTAGCCATTGATCAACGCTGCACAAACAGCAATCGGCCATAACGTTCCGGGGAATAACACCACATAGCATAAAGGAAGCGCAAAGAGGCACACCTTGATCTCATCAAGACCGAAGTGCTGCACTAAACCTCCGGCAATAAATATCGCTACACCAGCAAACGCACAAAGGTGCTTGAATGCAAGTACTTGCGTGTATAACGCAAAGAGAAGTAATGCAGGAAATAGGTAAAACGGCATCTCCCACGGATGTGGATCAGATAAAAGTGCACGGGACATGACGCCCACTGCAGCAATATAGGCGATATAGCTTATAACCTGCACGCTTTCATTGAGTTTAAACAGCCGCATCCTGAGCCTTCATTTCCCAAGCAATTACTTTAAACGTAGCGCATTTTCTGAAAATCGCTTTACTCGTTACCAAATCAGTGCCTCTATCCTGAGACAGATAATAAAAACGCCTCTAAGATAGAGGCGCTTTTAGGGCGAAGGCGGAAACAGACTAAAGACCGAGCTCTTGCGATAAGGCCTTCATTTGTTTTAAATCCATCTGATGAACACGAATCATTTGTTCAACTTGACTCAACCTTGATTGTGCTTCGTCTTGCTTATCACACGCATCTGATTTGGCGTCCCAAGAGGTGCCTTCCAAATAGACATCACACTGTTTTTTCAATTCAACGATTTTGGGCGCAAGTTCTTCACGTTCTTTCTCTAGGGCTTCTAGCTCCTGAGAGACTTTCAGTTCCTGCTGGAACAACTCACGTGAACGCTCAAACATTGTTGCCTGCATATCGGCCTGTCGGTTGAGCTGAGTATTCTGGCTATTCACCGTGGTTATTTGCTGTTTTTGCTGCGCAATCTGCTCTTTCAAGGTCGTATTTTCGGTTTGTAGTTCGTTGACCTGAGAGTGAAGCGCATCCAAAGCCAGCTTATGCTCTTGTTGCTGAGCATTCATCGCCAATTGCAGCTTCTCTTCAACCTCATCATCAACCTTGGCAACTCTCTGCTCTACTTGAATGGCCATTTGTTGTTTGTCAGCCACTAACGTTTGATATTGTTGTTCAAGAGATTGGTAAGTCGATTCCCACTTTTGTGCCGTGAGTGTCGAACCCACCAAACCACCTAACGCAAGGCCCAGCGCACCAGCGATGACAATATAGAGGCGAGCACGCTTGTCTCTCTCCTCAATCACAACAACGTCATCATTCTCTTGTATATCGTTTTGTTCGTTCACTTATTGCTCCTAAAGCCTAGCGAATTAGTTCTGTAACCATGATTGTTGCGGTATAGATAATAAAGCTGGAAACCAACGTTATTACGACGTACTTCTGCAACTTCTCGCTCGTACGATAGCGGATCAGTACAAACGCGATGACAATCAAAAACGCGATGGCAAGTAACCTTGTCATAACCTCTCCTTGGGCAGATCCTATACTGATTACTTTATACCATTTTTTGTGCCTAAATAGTCAGAGTCAGGTTGTTTTCGCCACCCACAGTATTAAATAAATTATTTCAATTGGTTACTTTAAATACGTTGTGACCAAATCTGGATGAAAAGGCGTCACTTTTATTTGTATATCAGCATTTTATTTGGTGTGTCACTTAGAATGAGGTATAAAGAACCGTAATAAAACCATGGGACCAAAATGATGAAACCATACAAACTAGACAATAAAAAGCGCCGTATTCAAAAGAAACTTTTCCTAGGCGAGTTTGCAATGAAAGGTTTTGAACTGAGTTGCGAAACAAACATCAATGATTTTGATCGATACGATGCATTTGTTGATGACTTCATCGACTACATCGATGGACTAGGTCTGTGCTTTGGTGGTGGCGGCTTAGAACTCTTCGAAGGTTTCCTATGCTGTAACCAACGCTATGCTGATGCGACTGAAGAACATCAAGCTCAAGTTTTAGCATGGTTAGAAGCACGTGAAGAAGTGAAAGCGGTGAAAGTGAGTGAACTCGTAGACGCAAACTACTTCTAATCTCGATTATAGCGCCTTAAACGGCGCTATTTTTTTATTGGTCTTATCTCACTTCCATTCCTAGATTGTACTGCGCTAAGCAGCGTGTCACGTAACTTATCTTTAACAAGGCAGAAATAAAGTCATATTGACACCATTAAGCAAGAGTCAATATGACACAATAAATTCATTAAAACCCACACTTATCTCGATAATAAAATCGATCAAAAACATGCAATTCTGTTATTGAATTACATCAAAATAATGATAAAGTTCACACGTCGACAGCGAACAGTGCTATCGACCAACTTTTGCTCTTAAATTGAGCAATTGTTCCGATGAAGACTGCAGGAGAGCGGTTATTTACCAAATGTTAACATTTGCATAAAATAACCTACCGAAGAAGTAAATCTTTCAGGTGCTATTTAGGTAGCGAGGACTGTAGTTGGAGGAACCTCTGGAGAGAACCGTTAAATCGGTCGCCGAAGGAGCAAGCTTTACGCAAGTAAAGTGAAACTCTCAGGCAAAAGGACAGAGGAGTGGAAAGATCTAACCTACTACACCGCTTTTCTGCCTGTAGTTAATCAGAGATCCCTGATCTCTGTGCTTTCCCTCTTCTCCTTAAATAAGCATTATCACTTAAGGGGAAATCATGGATAACCTGCAATCTTTACTAAAAACAATCGACAATTTTGTCTGGGGCCCACCGCTTTTAATCTTGCTGGTTGGTACTGGGATATACTTCACTTTTCGCCTCGGCTTACTGCAGTTTCGACACCTTCCAACCGCTTTGAAACTCGTTTTTAGCAAAGATGACTCTGGCAAACAGGGCGACGTCTCTAGTTTTGCTGCTTTGTGTACAGCTCTTTCGGCAACAATCGGCACTGGTAATATCGTCGGTGTCGCGACAGCAATCAAACTTGGCGGGCCTGGTGCGCTATTTTGGATGTGGCTTGCGGCTCTGTTTGGTATGGCAACCAAGTACGCAGAATGTTTACTCGCCGTAAAATACCGCCAAACAGACGACAAGGGACAGATGATTGGTGGCCCGATGTACTACTTACAGTACGGCGTTGGTTCCAAAACTCTGGCCGTTTTGTTCGCGGTATTTGCACTGGGTGTTGCCTGTTTTGGTATTGGCACCTTCCCACAAGTCAATGCCATTCTTGACGCAAGTGAATTATCGTTTGGCGTTTCACGCGAAATATCAGCGAGCCTACTGACTTTATTAGTAGCATTTGTGACGATCGGCGGCATCAAATCTATCGCTAGCGTCGCGGGTAAAGTCGTCCCTGCGATGGCACTTTTCTACGTTGTTGCCTGTTTAAGTGTGATTTTCACCAATGCAGATAAATTGCTTGATGCGATCGAACTAGTGCTCGTTTCTGCCTTTACTTCAACGGCTGCAACGGGAGGCTTCCTAGGCGCAAGTATCATGCTGGCAATTCAATCTGGAATCGCTCGTGGTGTGTTCTCTAATGAGTCCGGCCTTGGTAGTGCACCCATGGCAGCAGCGGCAGCAAGAACTGACTCTTGTGTCAAGCAAGGTCTTATTTCAATGACAGGCACCTTCTTCGACACAATCATCATCTGTACGATGACAGGTCTGGCGTTGATTCTTACGGGAGCATGGCAAAGTGACTTCGCTGGTGCGGCGATGACAACACACGCTTTTGCCGTCGGCCTGAACTCACAAACTTTTGGCCCAATGCTGGTTTCTATTGGCTTGATGTTCTTCGCTTTCACGACCATTTTAGGCTGGAACTACTACGGAGAGCGCTGTGTCGTATACCTCTTTGGTACCAAAGCAGTATGGCCATACAAGATTGTTTTCGTCTGTTTAGTGGCGTCAGGTGCATTCTTGCAACTCGACATGATCTGGATAATCGCAGACATCGTCAACGGCCTGATGGCGATTCCGAATTTGATCGGACTGATCGCGCTGCGTCAGGTTGTGATTGAAGAGACCAAACGTTACTTTGACTCCGCAATCAACCTCGTTCAAAAGCCTCAACACGTCGTTTAACCTTTTGTACATCGGGCAAGCCGCCAATCGGCTTGCCCTTTTTATCATCGCTCACTGAATTCCACTGTCGTCACTGCTAAATTGACAAGAAAGATTGGCAGCCCCCTAAACTTTCGCCTGATGTTCTATGCTTTTACTCTTGAAGCCTCCCTACCTCATTTCTCCTATGATTTATGTCAATTCACCCTATTCTGGATTGACATCCGAGAGCTCTATCGAACTGAGAGAGTTCAATCTTCGTCAATATCTGGACGAGATCCTTGTCTCTATGCAGTGCCCGCTAACTCAACTTGTATTTGATTTCTTTCTTTCCTATACCCATAAGAGGAACCGTCCTAGTTAACAGACGCCACATACGTTTAAAATTAGCAAGGAAGCTGATATGCCACTAGAGCTGTTCAGGGAAATGGATGAACCCACACTACCTGCTTGGAAAGTCTTGATTGTTGACGATGAGGCTGATATTCATCAAGTGACCGTATTGGTGCTAAAACGTTTTAAACCTAATAACAGACCAATCGAATAATCAATATAAAATCTTGGCTCAAATTGGTGATAAAAAAGAAGAATTAGACTCTACCAGCTCAGGAGCAGTGAGCCTACTCTATCTAAAAGGCGCCAGAAAAATCACCAAACTGGAAAGTCAGTTGCTCACTCTTTTTTCTTACAGCGTCAGCCTCGCGTTCGAGAATCTCTCTCTTAGTCAGGAGATCATTGATACGCAAGGAGAACTCATTTACCGCCTTGGTGATGTGGTTGAGTCGCGCTCGCAAGAAGCAGGAAATCATGTAAGGAGGATGTCGGAGCTCAGTTATGAATTGTGCCTATTACTCGGTTATTCAGAAGAAAAAGCCAACGTATTACGCCAAGCCGCGCCAATGCACGACATCGGAAAAATTGCCATCCCAGATTCTGTTTTACTCAAACCAGGAAAGCTCGATAGCGAAGAATGGCAAGTGATGAAAACTCACTCAGCAATCGGTCACAACATACTTGCTGGATCTAAAAGGAAGATTCTTCAAACTGCTGCGACTATAGCCCATCAACACCACGAAAAAGTCGACGGGAGTGGATATCCTCAAGGGTTAAAAGGCGATGAAATTAGCATAGAGGCAAGGATCATTGCTGTTGCAGATGTCTTTGACGCATTAACCCATGAACGCTGTTACAAGCCGGCCTGGCCGATAGAAGACGTTATCACAGAACTAAAGCGTTGTATCCTCAACAATCAGTTTTGCCCCTAATAGGATAAGCACAGCCCCCGTCGTACCTTCCATCCACTTCATAAAACGAGGACTTTTTAACAACGTTTTTGCACTGGTTAATGCCCCAGCTAAGCCACATTGCCAGCACATGGCGATGATAAAGTGGATGCTTGCCATGAATAGTGATTGCAGCAATGGTGAGCCTTGTGGGTCGATAAACTGGGGTAAAAAAGCCAGATAAAAAACCGCCGTTTTCGGGTTAAGGACATTGGACAAAAAGCCTTCACGCAGTGAACGACGAATGCAGAGGGAGTGATCCTTACCCTCTTTAAACTCCATACCCTGCTGTTTACCCAGAACCGTCTTTAAACTACTGATCCCCAACCATATTAAATATGCTGCACCCAACATTTTAATGAAGCCGAACAACTCCGCGGATTGAGCTAATAACGCAGAGATCCCAACCGCTGAAAATAACGCGTGTACAAACAAACCACTACAGATACCAACGCTGGTTATCGAGCCATCCACAAATCCCGCGCGCGAGGTATTGCGGATAACCAGAGCAGTATCCAAACCCGGTGTGAGTGTTAATATGGTGATAGCGATGACAAACGCTTCAAAGTTTTCAATAAACACAGGATCCATCCTCCTAACTATTTGTCTTCAAACTACCTATTTCCGTCCTAATTTGCCAGAGAATAGTATTGATCTCTAAAACATCTGACATGATCACTGCTTGGTATCACTGTTAATGGTTGGTAAACTGACGTTCTATTTCCAAGGTCAAGGAAGGCATTTCAATGAGTGCATTCAATAAGTTAGTCCAACATTCTAAAAAGATTTCTCATTTTAACCACTTAGCCGCTATCTGCGGCTGGGATCAGGCAGCAATGATGCCTAGTGGGGGTAACCAAGCACGTTCTGAAGCCATGGCGGAGCTGTCAGTTCATATTCATGGCCTGCATACTCAACCACAGCTCGAAGAGTGGTTCTCTGAAGCGGAAAATGAAGCATTAGATGCACAGCAATCCGCTACCTTACGTGAACTTAAACGTCAGTGGCAGCAAGCCAACGTCTTGCCGGAGGCCTTGGTTCAAGCGAAGTCATTAGCTGGTTCAAAGTGTGAACATGCTTGGCGTAGCCAAAGAGGTGAAAACGATTGGAATGGTTTTGAGAAAAACTGGGCAGAAGTCGTAAAACTGTCTCAAGAAGAGGCTCAAATCCGCGCCGAGGCGAACGGTCTTTCTCCTTACGATGCGATGCTAGATATCTACGAACCAGGCACCAGTTCCGCCTCTCTCGACCAATTATTTAGTGATGTCAAAACATGGCTACCTGATCTAATCAACCAAGTCATCGATAAACAGGCAACGGAGCAGTTCATCCAGCCGCACGGACGCTTTGACCCCCATCAGCAGAAAGCGTTGGGGTTAGAAGTGATGTCACTACTGCAATTTGACTTCAACCATGGTCGACTTGATGAAAGTGTTCATCCATTCTGTGGTGGTGTTCCAAGCGACGTACGCATTACGACTCGATATGACCAAAGTGAATTTGTTCAATCACTGATGGGAATTGTTCATGAAACTGGCCATGCTCGATATGAACAAGGCTTGCCAAAAGCGCTTGCTGGTTTACCTTCAGGTGAAGCGCGTTCAATGGGTATTCATGAATCTCAATCTCTGTTCTTTGAAATGCAGGTTGGACGAAGCGAACCCTTTATCGCCCATTTGTCGAAATTGGCCGCTAAAAACTTCCTTGGCCATGATGCCTCGCTATTCACTCAGGAGAACTTCCATAAGCTTTACACGCGAGTGAAAAAGGACTTTATCCGTGTTGATGCTGACGAACTGACCTACCCTGCTCACGTAATTCTTCGATATGAAATTGAACGTGACCTAATCAACGGCAATATCCAACATACCGATGTGCCTGAGCTATGGAATCAGAAGATGCAGCAGTATCTTGGTCTCTCAACAGAGAACAATTATAAGAACGGTTGTATGCAGGACATTCACTGGACAGATGGCGCCTTTGGTTACTTCCCATCCTACACACTGGGAGCCATGTACGCAGCGCAGTTTATGGCATCAATGAAGCATACTGTAGATGTAGACAAAGCTATTAGAGATGGTGATTTATCACCAATATTCAAATGGTTACATGACAACATCTGGAGTAAAGGTAGCTTACTTACGACCAATGAACTGGTCAGTTCCGCTACTGGTGAGACGTTAAATCCTGAACACTTTAAAGCGCACTTAAAAAGTCGTTACCTCTAATTTGGTTACTGACATGTACTCTGTTTTTCCACTGAGTACATGTCAGCTTTTTAAAGCAAACTATTCGAGTTCTATAGACGACTGGCATGTAGGGTATCTACCCCGTTATCAATGGACTACTATTTCACCATCACACGATTCAAAAATCGCATCTAGATTAAAATTTGCCAGCCAAAAAGAGAAAAAACGTTCATGAGCAAAGAAATAGTTTTTTTCACCCTTGCAAGTTCTCGGTATACCTGAAGCAGTTACACTGAAATAAACGCAATCGAGAGGTTTGGTAATCGCTCCTTCTTTAGCGCACACAGCCTCAAGGTGCCACTTCACCTCTTTTAGATGAGCTTGCACACTTCTATCACCTCTTTGATGAAACCAACTGGTCTGGCACTGCATGTCGTAGCCTTGGATGTAATCGCTGCCCCGCTCAACTGTCATCTGATGCGTATCAGCCCAATAACGGAAATTCGCCTTCAACTGGTTTTCAAACGCATCTAAAAAACCCATCTCATTTCCTTTGGCTTCTGCTGGAAATATCACGCAATAACGTGAAGCATAATCCATTACCAGCATATACTTGTTCTTTTTAATTGAGATGCAATCCACCACCCATTGCCACTGAAATCCATCATTGATTCTAGGATCGACATCATCGGGAAAAACAGGAAAAAGGACGGACTCCTCAATAGTTCTGTGAGGAGCTGGTTCCAGACCAGATGACTTTTTTCCATTAATGACGACAGAAAAGTGCTCCGCCGCCGCTTTTGTGCAATTAAAAACCAACATAACTAATCTCTGTAAGCCAATAATAGTGTTTGCTTCGATTCCCCCGCTTCGGAGGTCAAAACAGGAAATAGCATTGAGTACGGTACTGTCCAGGCAGTATTGCCTACCAATACTACAGCCCTTTTGGGGTTTAGCTTAGATACCTGGCCAATATGTTCTTGATTGTCTTTGCTATTGATAAAGCCTACTGTTTCACCAATCGCTAACTCAGCTTTTGAAAGCCCCACAGCTTTATTGGACACCAAGGTTGTTTCAACATGGTCAAGGTTAAGAAAGTAAAAAGGAAGAGACCATTGCTGCCCAGTGTCTTGCTCACGGACAGATACTCGGCTACGTCCGACTTTTAACACTGTACACAGCAACGCTTTATTACGCTCAGTGCAAAAATATTCAACTGCCATCCCGACCTGAATTTTTCTTTTTAGAGCATTGGTTCTCTCTGGGTCTTCAAGCACTTTTTCTATGGCTGATTTTAATCGAAAAAGCTCAAAGTCTGTGGCCGATTCCAGCTCTTCAAATATGTGTTGGGTGTTCATACTCTGCTTATACTTATCATTTCTATGGTCGCATACTAGCACTAAACGGATTTTACTCAGTAAACAATTTCTGTTGCATATTAAACGCACTTTCATCAAAACCTAATGCCTTGTATCCACGACTGCGTTTGGAGTACATTCTTGCCAACATAGGAATTTTCATATCAACATAATCAATAACACGAATTTCCGTTTTACCGTCATACTCCCGCTGTATCCTCCCGACATACTGAACAAGCGCTCCTTTCCAGGATACAGGTAAAGCCAGGACTAAGGTATCAAGTCGGGGTAAGTCAAAGCCTTCTCCGATAAACCGACCTGTCGCAACCAACACCTGGGTCGTTACCAGCTTTTCATTAACCGCGTCGCGATCCTTCTTTTTCATTGCCCCAACTAACACCTCATTCTGAATTTTCCTCTGGGTTAGTCTCGGCGCTCTGTAAGCACAATAGGAACACGCTCTTGTTTCACTTCTGCTTCAATGTCACTGGTGATTAGCTGATTTCTCATTTCATGCTCGATCAACCACCTATACACATCAGCGATATGTGGCCGAGGATCTTGAGTTGCCAGTTGAAGCGGTGGTTCAAAATGAACCTCCTTCTTTTGAAGGGTCTGAGTAAACTTGACCGAACTGGACGAAGTAATAGTATGCCTTACCCTCCCCGCCTGCATGAAAATAATCGGCTGGTGACCGTCTCTACGTTCCAGTGTCGCACTAATACCGAGTACGTATTTTGCGTGAACCTCGCCCAATAGTTTTTCATACTGCGGTGCAGACAGGTGATGGCACTCGTCGCTGATGATCTGGCCGTATTCATGAACAATAGGATTAACTGTATTGTCGCCGCGATTAAGTAAACTCTGATAGGTTGCTATATCAACAACCTTCGTCGGCTTTTTCTTTGAGCCTGTAATCACACCTATCTCTACACCTGTCGTAAAAGCCTTCAGCCTTTCTTCCCATTGCTCTACGAGTTGCTGATTGTGAACAAGGATTAAGGTGTTGACCTTTCTTTTACATACTAGGCCTATTGCCGTTACAGTCTTTCCAAATGCTGTAGGCGCATGCAAAACACCGATATCAAACTTAGAAACAGCATCCACCGCTTTCTTTTGCTCCTTCCTTAACTTACCCCTGAATTGGATGCTGCTAAGTCGGGTTCCTGATCTTCTTTTATCATCAAAGAGTAAGCTAACACCAGACTGTTCGAGCAACTCACAAGCATCATCTATGCAGCCTCTTGGTAGAGCAAGGTACCCACTATCGATTTCTGACAGCGATATATACCTGGATATTCCGTTCGTCGATAGCCGTAGTCCCTGAGCCTTGAAAAACTTAGGATTTGAAAACGATGCCAGCTTTTTCAACCTGGCAACCAGACCATTTGGCAATGTTTTGATAGGAAGATAGATTCTGTTCGCCAAGGTTATTTCAATACTGTCTGGACACCCCGATATCACCGAAGAAGTAGCGGGTAAGTTTCGCTCCCACGGAGGCAATGTGGAGTCCGATGTATCACTATCAGAAGACTGATTAGAATCATAAGACGTTACGAGCTTTGCTAAAGCATCAACGGCTAACTTTTTTGTTGAAGCCAGTATCTGCCATTGATCTTGATAAGATAAAAACTCCCCATCAATAAACTCAGAGTTACCTTCTGCTCTTGCACCTTTTTGAAGCGGCAGAGCTATCAAATTACCTATTCCAGCTACAGGCAACACATCTTGATTAGGAAATAGACGGTCGTATGACTCAAAGGACAATCCACCATGGATTTGCATCGCTTGATCAAGAAGCATAAAACCAAGTTTTCTAGCTCTGGCGGCGCCCACTTTAGTTTCAAAGAAAATCCATACATGAGCACCGTTTCCTGAACGAGAGCGTTCATGCAGAAAGTCTATCTCATTCCGTTGGCAGGCCTCAGCATAGGCTAGCGAAGCCTCTTTCCAGTCTTTTTTATCGAAGTCGATAGCAAGGAACCAGCAGTTACTATCAGCATCCATTGGGTAGATACCAACGATAGATTTCCCTGACAAATGATCATATATGGCTTTCTCATCAAGAGGCTTGAACGATTGGTTCGGGCATTCAAGACATTTAACTTTGGGCTTGTTGCAAAGCCCTTGCTGCCATTCATTATTACAAGCAAGGGAGTAACCAGAACGCCCTTGCTTGTTTTGCCAGCGAATCGCATAGCAACTGGAGTTTCCGCGAAAATAGCGTTGAAATAGCTCAACCTTCAGCTCGGGTGCCATGGTATTGCAAAAGTCTGAAGACTCGATACGCTTCGAGGCTATTAGCTGTCGTCTTTTGCTCTCAAGCAGTGCTAGCTCTGATTTAAGTGCCGATATCTTCTGATCTATAGCACTAAGTTCATCCATGATGTTACTACCTACCCCCCTGACAAATTCATGGTAAAAAACGCCGCTTCTTGCGCTACCATGTGAATATAACAATAGGATAACACATAAATTCCTATTGCCCTGCCTGGCGGGAATCTTCATATTTCGACTGTCAATTGCCACCACTTACTTCCAAGTAATCAAAGCCTTATCGTGCAGGTGACATTTTGCACTGGACAGATGGCGCATTCGGTTACTTCCCAAGCTACACACTAGGAGCGATGTATGCCGCACAGTTTATGGCCGCAATGCAGAAAACGGTTGATGTGGACGCTGCAATTCGAAGCGGTAATCTAACTCCAATCTTCACGTGGCTATCAGACAACATTTGGAGTAAGGGAAGCTTGTTGACGACTGACGAGCTAGTGAGACAAGCAACAGGTGAAACACTCAATGCTACACACTTTAAAAACCATCTTAAAAACCGCTACTTATAAATAAAAGTTGGTTACGTTAGCAACTCGATTAACACCAAAGAAAAAGCAGCCGATGGCTGCTTTTTTACTTTCGCTTAGAACAGAGTGTAAACCTCCCCTAAACTAGTGGCATACCACTTTAGAGTTCTTCGGCTTAGACTGAGCATAGAAGGAGAACTCGTGATGAAAAAATCACGTTACTCAGAAATACAAATCGTCAAAATCTTAAAAGAAGTGTAAGTTGGTCGCAAGGTCAAACAACCGTTTAGTGGCAATCGAAATTATGGCAGAGTACACATTCTTCCAGACGAATAAACTCGCCTTTTGTGGTTGGTATAACAGCCTTAGTAGTATAAGCATAAGAGAGGCTACTAGCCCCTCTTATGTCAACCACAGACTAATCCTCTGACTGACAAAATGTCGCTATGTACAGGGCTTCAACTTTTTCTCGAGCCCACGGTGTGCGGCGTAAAAATTTCAGAGATGATTTTATCGATGGGTTATTGTAGAAACAGTTGATCTGAATTTCTGCGTCAAGTCCTTCCCAGCCGTAATACTCTTGCAGGCGGGTAAGAAGTTGCTCTAACGTAATACCATGTAATGGATTGTTCGGCTGTTGCTGACTCATTGAATAGTGTTCCGACGATATCGAGGTGTAAAACGAGAGTCTAGCAAATATCAGTTATCTTTATTACGTTTTTCACTCCACAGCGCACGTCCTCGTCTTTTACTTTTGCGGGTTTGGCAACGAATCAAAATCGCTTGTTTCTCCTCGTTAGACGCAGCTGACCAATTTAGGATCTCGTCTAGAGTTCGAAAACAACCTAAACAGATCTCTTCCTCATCAAGGCAACAGTGGCGAATACATGGACAAGCGATTGTCGATAAGCCACTGTTACTTTCATTATCTCGGTTCATTTCACACCCCACTGTCTAGATTCTAGACCGAGATGAAAGTGGGTGCCTTACCCTAACCGCAATACTACCCTTGAGATCCGGCTACAGTGTATGACACTACCTTCCGTTTTGCTGTAAATAGCTCACGATGTTCTCAAACGCGATTCGGAAATAGAGCTCATAGCTGTTTTGTTCGACGTAACCGAGGTGGGGTGTGGCGATCACATTGGGTAAACTAAGCAAAGGCTCACTCTCTTGGTTTGCCGGCTCAACATCAAACACATCTAGCGCCGCCCTCTTGGTGGGAACCCTAACTAGCTCTTGGAATAGAGCAGACTTCTCTATCAACTCCGCTCGGCTCGTATTCACCAGTAAAGAATTTGATTTCATCCGTGCAAGATCATCGGCTGTAACACAGGCTCTAGTGGCATCATTCAGTCTCAAATGCAACGAGACAATATCGGCTTGTGTAAAGAAATCCTGCTTAGAAGATGATGCACTAAAACCATGCTCAACTGCCAACTTGCGTGAAGCTTCACTACCCCACACCATCACTTGCATACCGAATGCTTCAGCATAGCGTGCTATCCTCTGACCGATGTTTCCGTATCCCCAGATACCTAGGGTTAAGCCACTTAACGTGCGACCTAAACCAAGGTCTCCAGAGCTTTGCCATTGACCAGTTTTTAGGTTGTTGGAGTAAATAGGAATATAACGACTCGCAGCCATAAGAAGCGCCCAGCACAATTCAGACGGAGCGATAGGCGAACCACGCCCCTCTAGGACTTTGACACCATATTTTTCACATAGTCCGACATCAATATGATTGCTCACTTTCCCAGTTTGACTAATCACGCTGAGATTGGGCAATTTCGCCAGTAAGGACTCGCTGATAACCGTTCGCTCCCGAATTAACACTAACACCTGAGTGTCTGCTAGCTTGACCGCCAGTTCATCTTCGGAGTAACTCTGACTAAAAACAGTTACATCATGCTCAGTAAGGAGCTTAAAACACTCTAAGCTTTTGACCACATCCTGATAGTCATCCAAAACGGTAATATTCAATTTACACTCCTTGTTCAATGAGTACTCAACATATCACTGCGATATCATCACTGCCATGATTCGTTTGACTATCTATATCTACCCTGCGAAAAATAACACCTTCTATTTTCTCATAAGGTGCTGTTTTTACTTGCCACTTTAAAGTAATACAGCCAAAGTAGCGGCAGATAGTTCAACAGCAAATTTCAGCGTCATGTTTAATAAATACCATCATTTGGCTTCCGAGCAAACCAAAGGCGTTTCAGCGTCCGTCTTATCCTCTTTGCTGTTTGCAACCATCCCTGCTTATGTCCAACTGCAACCAGAAATGGCTACGAGTTTAATCTCTGGAGGAGAGAGCCACTGGCTAGCGGTTCAGCGAATCATTTGGAGCACGCTGTTGTTTGCACTATTGCTGTTATTTACCAAGCGATTGCCACTGCTTATCTCGGCATTAAAAGCACGAAACATGTGGTTAAATTACTTGTTATCCGCTGTTTTAGTGGCACCTCAATATTGGCTATTTGTCTGGGCTCCAGCAAATGGCGAAACGCTTAACCTCGCTCTCGGCTACTTTACACTGCCGATAGTCATGGTGTTGATTGGGCGGTTTGTCTATAAAGAGAGCCTCACACGTCTGCAAAAAGTCGCCTGTTTATTTGCTCTATTTGGCACTATCTGGGCATATGCTCTCTCTTCTGGCGTGTCGTGGGTAGTTATGGTTGTCGCTCTTGGATACCCGCTTTACTTTATCAATCGAAAATCTATTCAGCTTCCCGCAGATATCGGTCTGGCGGTAGACCACATCATCTTGTTTCCGTTTGCCATGCTAGCGATGTTCTATCTCTATCCAGCACAGTACATCACTGAATTGCCAACCACGACACATCTCTACTACTTCGGTTTAGCGGCGGTTTCTGTAACACCGATGCTGCTCTACCTCTATGCCTACACTAAGCTTCCAGTGTCTCTTTTTGGCCTGCTTGGCTATGTTGAACCAACCTTTATCTTTATCGTAGGTTTATTGATTGGCAGCACCATAACCCTGCAAGAAGTTCCCACTTACTTGTTTATTATGTGCGCCTTAATCGCCTTGATTACGGACAGTCACAAACGGTTGAAAAATATTCGGATAAAACGGTAATAGTGTAGAACGCATCTATTGCGTATTCACAACACCATCACCCGCAACGCGATCAAAAGTTCGCCAAGCTATGAATCCTATCTAACCACTCACTCAATTGCAGACGATTGCCGCGTGATATAGAAAGTCTCGATTTTCGCGCCGGCCTTTACAAAATCCACCGACAGGGTATAGAAACCTTTCTCCAACTGAACTTTAAGACCATCAACCGACACGAGCTGGCCTTGTGTACCATGGATTGAAAAACTCATACTGAACTGATCATTTATCGCAAGGCTACAGGAAGATTGAGCCGTAGAATCCCGTTCATAACTCATAACAGCTTGGCACTGGTATACCCCCTCCGTTTTCACCTCAATATCAAACGATACGTTGACTGAGGTATTAAGCGTGATTGCACCGTCAGTCATATAAACCCGATCAGTGCCCGTTATCTTTCGAGCAATAAACGGCTTTATTGGCTGATACGCCTGCAAGGGTCTCGCCATCGCTGGCGTATCCAAGATAAAACGACAGATATTCATCGCGCTGCGTTGCAGTTCCGCCAGTGTCAACCTTCCTGACTCGATGGCTTCCAAGGTGTCATCCTGCATTGCGTTGTTTTCAGCGCCATCATTCTCGACCACCATATAAAGGTCGTTCTGCGCCTTAAGCATATGTGAAGTGAAGGTTTTAGCTTCAACACCACCAGAAATCGGATCGTTCATCTTAGCCCACCAGTCTGTCATCACAATACCGCAGAAACCCCATTCGTTTCTTAATAGTGTGGTGTTCAGATCGTAATTGGACGCCGCCCAGTGACCGTTGACCGGATTATATGAGGTCATGATCGTGCTTGCCTTACCCTGCTTAACCGCCATTTCAAACGGTTTAACGTGCACTTCACGTATTGCTCGTTGCGATATGATGCTGTCCACATCTACCCTTGCGGTTTCTTGATCGTTGGCAGCATAGTGTTTTATGGTTCCTGATACACCAGCCCGGCTCAAACCTCGAGTTTGAGCCGATGCGATCATTCCAGTCAAATACGGGTCTTCAGAGAAATACTCGAAGTTACGCCCATTTAGTGGATGACGATGAATATTGATGCCTGGACCAAGTAGCGTATCAATATGATTTGCGCTTAACTCTTGACCAATCAGGTAAAACAGTTGTTCATTTAGTTCGTTGTTCCAAGTACATCCCAACAAAGTACCAATCGGTACCTGAGTCGCTTTATGACCACTATCCATACGAATACCAGAAGGTCCATCCGCTGCTGCGGCAATAGGTATACCAAGATGAAACAGGCTGGCCGAAACACCACCAAACGCAGCAGCGGTTCCTGGTGTCACCTTAGGACTGCACATACCTTCGCCACGTACCATAGTCGCCATTTGCTCCACCGTCATCTGAGCAACAAATGCCTCCAGACTTGCCTGTCCAGATTTGACATCAGCTAACTTCACGCCAACATCGCCGGTGTATTTAAGTTCATCCGGCATATTGGTTGAGATTCGGGCTGCCATATCGACTGTACGTTGTGGAACAGATTCAAAGCCGAGCTGAAAACAGCCCCGCTCGTCCGGACTTGTTGGCTTCATTCGCTCAAATGGCAATATCGGCGCACAAGCTTCCTGTAAGCGTTCAGTGACAAATAGTTCCTCCAGAGAAAAACACGCGTCTAGTGGTTTAGCTTGACGAACGCTACCACCAAGATAAAAGTTGTACTCCCCTGCTTCGAGTAGGTAACAGTTTCTGTTGCCAGTGACACCACTATCGTCATAACTGGCCAGTTGAGAGAGAGGAAGGCTAATCGTCATTAGTTGAGATTGTTTGGCTGCCAGTTTACGAGTTTTAGCAAACGCAACCAGTGTTCGTCTTGGCTTACCTAATAAGCCTTGTGGAGCCTCTACATAGAGCTGAACAACCTCTTTACCCGCATGAACTGGCCCCGTATTAGTTACTTCAATCTCGAACAGTAGCTGAGTCTCTGAACCTTGTCCTTCAACACGATATCCAACCAACACTTGCGTGAAGTCACTGTAGGACAGACCAGCACCGAATTCGAACTGTACTTTCTCAGGTGCGAACGTTTCGAAGTAGCGATAACCAACATAGATGTCTTCCTGGTAAACGTTACGCGTTCGATCACCGAAGTTACGTGTCGATGGATAGTCCTCAATACGGTAGGCGATGGTATCGCTCAGTCGACCACTTGGTGATTCAGCACCCGACAGTACATCGGCCAGTGCATCGCCTGCTTCCATACCAGCCGTCCAGCTATACATCACCGCTCTGATGGACTGACACCCTTGAATCGTCTCCAGCCATGACATATCGATGATGTTGGTCACGTTCATCACCACAATCACGCACTCAAAATGACGACAGACGAAAGTGAGCATTTGCTGTTCGAGCTCGGTTAAACGGTAACTGCCTGCTAAGTCTTGATTGTCCTGGTCTTCACCCGCAGTACGACCAATAAAGACAATCGCTTTGTTCGATTGTTGCGCCGCCGTTCGCACCAGCTCATCATTGAGTGGCATTTCCTGTTGGAACCAAGGTTCAGCGGCCCAGCCACCACCACCATCGTCAAATGGATGGTCTGCAACCCAGTTACGATAAAGCTGCGCTAATTCTTGGTTGTATGAGATCGCCGGATTGGAGGCGATCCCATCCAACGCACTGATCGCATACGGAACATTCACAGCCCCACCTGAACCTGTTCCACTGCGATACGTATTGATTTGGCAACGACCAAACAGGGAGACCGTGTCCTGCGCCATCAGCGGCAAAGCTTGCTGTTCATTTTTGAGTAATACGATACCTTCGGTTGCAGCCTGACGGCTAACCGGAACCAAATTCATTTGAGCTTGTGCTATTTGACTGTTTTGCATAATCAACCACATGTTAAGTTTGGGATGTCACTTTTGGGTCGCTGCTCTGAACGACCCGCTGTGTTTCTGATAACAAAAATAGTATGCTGATTGAATTCGCTAATCTCCCAATATAGCGACACAAAAAAGGAAAATAGCGACATGACTACTCGATATCGTCTACGCTCACATCAGCGTCATCAACACCTGAATTTCGCTTTTGTCGATGGAGACCACCAAACCGACTTCGCACTTCACAAACACGACTTTTCAGAGCTGTTTCTGGTTTTAGAAGGGAGTGGTAAACACTTGGTTGCTGACTTCGAATATCCGTTAAGTGTTGGAGATGTGTTTGTCATTAATGGTGAAACTGAGCATGGCTTTAAAGACGTTAGCGGACTAAAACTGATCAATCTGATGTTTGACGCTTCAGCCCCCTTCTTTGAACAACCCTCTATGCGCGTTCTTGCTGGCTACCAAACACTATTTAAAATAGAACCTTTAGCGAGACAGACCTCAGAATACAGTGCCAAGTTGACTCTCAATCAATCTCAACTCACCACCGTTGCACAAATGTTGGAGTCGATACGATCTGAATACCAAGTCGCGCCACCGGGTTTTGAAGTAATGATCAGTAGCTTAATGCAGCAACTGATTATTACCTTGGCAAGAATTTACGCTCAGCAGCAACAAGACACACCAAAAACAACGTTAGCGCTGAGTCGGGCTATGGTGTTTATCGAACAAAACTATACCCGCAGCGAGCTCACTCCGGAGCAGATCGCGCAAGCGGCTTTTATTAGCCAGCGTCAGTTAGAAAGGTTGTTTAAACACTATTTAGACACTTCGCCCAATCACTATGTCCGCCAACTCCAGTTAAGTTACGCACATAACCTGATTGTTGAAGAGAAACTTCACTCTGTGCAAAAAATATCCGAATCGTGCGGGTTCAGTGATAGCAACTATTTTTCGAAATGCTATAAACAGCGTTTCCTGATCACGCCAAGAGAAGATATAAAAAAAGCCGCTACGATGAGCGGCTAAAGCGATACTTAGGAGCAAGTCGCGTAGCTGAATACAGAGTGTCCCCAAAGAGCCACCACTAAAAGGATATAATGAAAAAGGAAGGCATCAACACTTGGCAGTTAGATGCCTTCAATATGGACAGTTTAGGCAATTACCACCACATATCCGCTTGAATACCAACGATAAAATCACCATCTTTGCCATTACCGTTACGATCTTCACCGTCTAGGTAAGAGGCAAGCAAGCGGATTTCTGGACTTGGACCAAAGCCAGAATGCACAACCATCGTAGGAGCAACGGTTAGCTTGTAGTCATAAGAGTCCGCTTTGACGCCATTTCGCTCTTCGTAATTGAACATGTAGCCCGCTTCTGTCGCAATAAAGAAGTTTTCTGAAATTGGGAACGTTGGACGAACCATGGCAGACACCCAACCATCCTTAGCGCCGTTATCAAAGTCATTGTATTGAGTTTGAATAGAGTGGAATACGCTGACTCCGTTCTCAAAGAAGTATCCACCCCAAGCGAGAGCGCGTACTGACATATCGTCTTCATCAACCGCTTTCAAGCATGATGTCCCACAAGCTGTACCTGTTGTTAACCAACTTTGGTAATCGCTACCAGGCTTGTATGTATTGTAAGTGGTTAGCGTACCACCTAATAGGTTACCAGAACCCAAGCCCTTACCTGCCTGTGCAATGTACTTGGTAAAGCCTTTGTCTGATAGGCCAAACACTGAGTCAGTATGAACGATAGCGGTCATCTCAAAACCGTTATCCGCAAACGCTTCTAGACCAGCACCGTTGCCTAAGTCGACCATATTGTCTGGCATAAACTTCGCCAGTGCATGCAACTCGACGCTGCCAAAATTGACACCTGCGTGAAGCGCATGCATCACGTTATTGCTATCACCCCAGAAACTCGTATCGCCTGCGTTATCACTTGCGATATAAGCGAAGTCCCATTTGTTGCCTCCAAGCTCAACACCTTCAATACCAACACCCGTACCGGACATATCTGTGTAGAAGAAGTCGGTCATAAAGATGTAATTGTCTTTACCGTAAAAACGCTTACCACCCCAAACAACCCCTGTTTCCGATACCCCTTCGAACTCAACGAAGGTTTCTGCCATACCAATTTCGCTGTTTGTCGCGTCTGCGTTAGCACCTAGCTGGTTGGTAGCGTACTGAGCGTTGTCCGCTGCGGCACGGGTTTTGATGCGAATTTTCTGGCCTGCATCATTTTCAAAGTTTTTTTGTAGCGCAAGCTCAAAGTGGTTGTCTGATTCAACACCTAAGCGGCCTAGGCGCTCTTTCGATGCAGGAAACTTAGCTCGTTTAAAATCATCGTTTTGACTATATAAAGCGCCTGCTCGAAAGTAGCCGTGAAATTCGAACCCTTCAGACTTCTCGGCAAATGCAGGAAGTGAAGTAACACCAGTCGTTGCAATCACGCAAGCAAGGGTTAGCTTTGACAGTTTCATAGTAACTCCATGTTATTATGCGCTAAAGAAAGCGCTTTCTTTATTGTGATATAAAAAATCCAAAAATAAGCAGCATTCAAAAGCGTAGGGTCATCAATTAAGCTAAAAGAGCTCTTATTGACACTGGGTTGCCAATCATATTTGGATTGAAGACAGAGTACTCACCAAGCACCCATACAAAAAGTTAATCAGATCACAAAGAAAACGCTTTCTTTAAATATCGATCACAGAATCTATTGATGGAACGATGGAAATAAGATACCGCGCATAAAAGCGCGGTATAGGTCACATTTGAGTGGCGATTGGATAATAATTATCTGGTCATACGGATATTATCCAGAGAAAACACCATCTCACCAGTTGGCTCAAACACCAGTAAGTTGTTAATATTACTCGGGTCTGCACTCCCCGATTCATAACGATTACCGCCAGCAATGATGTCAGCGATTGCTATTGATACGGTCTGCCACTGTGACGTTTCAGTCACAGGAACAGTAATATCACTGGTCGCAGGCCAGCCACTGTCCATCTTGACGACGAGCTCCGTCCCATTGCCAATCTCTTCAACCTTGATATCAAAACTCAATACACCGCTCGCTAACCAGCCAGAAAGGTCAGTTTTAGGCGAGCGAAAATAGATATTACCGCCGCCATTTTGCTTACTGATAGTCAACACTTTGCCCCGGCCTTGTTGCTCTACTTCCTGATGCTCAACAATGTCTGTCGGATCATAACTGCCATAGGCTAAGCTGTTGTGCAGCGCATCAGAGAAGATATCGATCTCTGAACCATCGGCATAGCTGTCACCTTCAATTAGGATTGCGGGCGGCTGGTTACCCTTTACCAGAGTGGCCTGCTCGGACGTTGCGCTACAACCTTTACCTTTCCAACGGTCGGCCGAGCAGCGGTATACTTTGACGTAATCCACTAACATCGTCTGAGGAAAAATATCCGGGTTGATACCCTTTTCGTTTGCATTAGCTGCCCAAGCTCCACCAACGGCAAGGTTTAGCAATAGGTGGAACTTTTCATTGAATGGTGCAAGGCTATCAGCATCGACCAGTTGTCCCTCTTGCTCATACTGGGAATACCAGCCTTGGTGAGTCTGACTCGCATAGTGAATATTATCAACATACCAACGTATTTCTCCCTCTTGCCACTCAATCGCATAGGTATGAAAGTCATCGGCAGGGTTAACGCCATCAGGCAGAGTGACTCCAATGCCGCTATGCACATTATCAGGCCAGGCTTTACCATAATGTAAGGTGCCATGAATTCGGCTTTCTTGCTCACTACTGCTAGTGCCCGGTGCATCAGACTGAGTTTTCAAATTGACCGCTTCAACAATGTCTATCTCTCCCGAAGCCGCCCAAGTACCATATTTGCTTTCGGTTGGTAACATCCATATCGCAGGCCACGTTCCCTATCCTGATGGAAGCTTGGCGCGTATTTCAAATCGGCCATACTTTTGATCTCGCTTACCCTTAGCTCTCAGGCGTGCAGAAGTGTAAGGCAAAGTTTTATTCGCGCCGCCTTCAAGACCATCAGGGTTGTCCGGCCCAGTAAATGACTCTTTTCTCGCGACGATATGAAGTAATCCATCTTTCACAAACGCGTTTTCTGGTCGGTCGGTATAGCACTGCTGTTCATTGTTGCCCCCTCCCCAACAGTTTTGTTCTAAGGTCCAAAAGCGTGGGTTAATCCGTTCTCCTTCAAACTCATCCTGCCAAGCAAGCTGCCATTTATCGCTCGGTACGATTGGCTGCTGTTTCAGTTCGACTGGCTCTTTAGCCGTAACAAAAGCGGAATTTTGGCTCTGCTCATTACTCGAACATCCAGCAATTATTGCTCCGGCTAAGGCGGAAAAAATCAACCGAGATCCCAATGTGTAGTTCAACATAGTCGTCCTTGTTTTAACGATGGCAGGCTAAGCCTCACGGTGTATGACCTAACCTTATTTATCAGGAGTATTAGAAAGGCGTTGCGGTAAATTCGAGTGACATTGACCAGCAGAACATCCGTCAATCCAAGTTGTTCAACGAGGATTAAGATGAGATTTGACCAGGCTAATACTCAACAATGTGATGATATTGCCAACCAAACACCCCTACAGTATGAGACCTCAATCAAAAAAGAAAGCGCTTTCTTTGGTTTGTAATCACATTTATGCGTTAAAATGGAGATAAATGTAGAGTCCGGTTTCGAAAGCGAGTAAATAGTAAAACAACAACACGCTCGCTAGGTGCTCTACCTTCACCCGTTCTAAAATGAGTTAATGCCTTGATTACTATTAAAGAAGTCGCTGAGTTGGCAAAGGTATCGCAAGCTACTGTTTCTCGCGCAATTAACAATCATCCAACTGTAAAAGAAGCAAACCGGCAAAAGGTCTATGCTGCGATTGAACAACTTGGCTACAAACCGAATGCGTTTGCTCAAGCACTTGCTTCAAGCCGCTCAAACAGTATCGGAATGTTGGTCGGATCGTTAGATGGCCCGTTTTACGGACCTTTAATGCATCATACTGAAGATACGATTCGCCAGAACAACAACCATCTCATCGTGACTAGTGGCCAGGAATCCCATAGCAAAGAGAAAGACTCAATCGACTTTCTTCGTTCGAAACGTGTGGATGGGTTTATTCTCCATTCGGATAAACTCTCCGATGATGAGCTGATCGATGTGGTCAAAGAGACACCAGCGACCATCATACTCAACCGTTACATTCCCGATATTGCCAATCACTGTATTTATATTGATAACGAATATGGTGGTTATCTAGCAACCAAGCACTTACTAGAGCACGGACATAAAAATATCGCCTGTATTACTGGTCAGTTGAGTAAAGGCGATAGTCGCAACCGCCTGCAAGGCTATCGTTTAGCCCTTGCGGAAGCTGACATTCAGTACAACCCATCCTATGTGATTGAAGGTCGCTTTGACCATGACGGCAACCATGAACGAGCTCGCCGGTTGCTGGATCGCGCCCCTGAGATAACCGCAATATTTTGTCAGAACGATAATATTGCGTTGGCGGTCTACGATGTGGCAGTCGAAAGGGATATTGTGATCGGTAAAGATCTCTCCGTCGTCGGCTTTGACAACGACTACCACAGCGCTCACATCAGGCCACGCTTAACCACTGTTAACTTTCCAGTCGAAGAGATGGGAGTTGAGGCTGCAAAAGGGGTACTGGCTATCGTTCAAGATCAAAAAGTCGACATCAAGCAACAACTCCAACCTGAACTGATTATTCGAGACTCGGTAGGTACGCTCTAAACTGCCGTTATAGCAAAGTAAATTACCACCTTCTAAAGAAGGTGGCTTTGTGTGAGCCCCCTAAAAGGGGGCCTTTGTTTAATCCAACGCCAACTGGTGCTGCTCTACTCGCTCTTGCTTCTCTTGATGTCTTACATATCGGCGTATGATTTCTTCATTGAT
>NZ_JATABI010000036.1:0-45127 GCF_036533795.1 Vibrio sp. M250220
AGCCGTACAGGCGCCCGCCGTGATCAGACCCTGAGTTTCACCGTCGATAGAAATATAACATGGAGTTGGCATAGTAAAATCCTTAGAGGTTGTGTGTAATAACACTAACTCTTAGTCAAAAAGCGTGCCAAAATGAAAATGTATATATTTCAACAATTTAAGCATTTGTTAATATACGAGCTGGGCAACTTTTTGCTCGAATCGAGCAAGATCTTGCCCAGATCGAGCAAAAAGTTGCCCGGAAGCAAGAAATGCACCGAGGGGACTGTGAACAATCACAAATGATGAAAAATCAGAAAATACCCCACTGCTACAGAGGGGTCGTTCGCAACAGTATGGTTTGCTATCCAGTGCGTTGCGAACACGTTAAGTGATAGGAGTTAAGCTTTAACGCTGGCTTTTCAGATTCAACATCGTCCAATCGAATAATGGCTAGATGACTCGAGAGAATTGTTGCTGCCTTGCCTTAGCTCTTAGGTACTTATCGAAACACATACAGATGTTACGGATAAGCAAACGGCCACGCAGTGTGACGCGAATTTCTTGGTCATCCACTTCAACCAATTCATCATTGATAAAGGTCTGAAGTAACCCTAAGTCTTCTTTGAAGTACGTATTAAAGTTCACACCGAGTTCTGACTCTATCTGAGTTTTATCAAGTTTGAAGTTACAGATAAGCTGTTTAATGACTTCACGGCGTAGTAAGTCATCACTATCAAGAGCTACGCCTTTCCATAGAGCATGGCGCTGATCGTTGACTTGCGCATAGTATTTCTTGAGCTCTTTCTGGTTCTGAGCGTAAGCATCACCAATCATTGAGATAGCAGAAACACCAAATCCGACCAAATCCGCTTCACCTTGTGTGGTGTAACCCTGGAAGTTGCGGTGCAACACACCATTTCGCTGAGCAACCGCTAGCTCATCATCCGGCTGGGCAAAGTGATCCATACCGATAAACTGATAGCCTGCGTTAGTGAGCGTCGCAATGGTATCTTGCAAGATAGCCATCTTCTCTTCAGCTACCGGTAGATCTTCATCTTTGATTTTACGTTGAGCAGCAAAGAGTTGTGGCATGTGAGCGTAGTTAAATACAGAAAGACGTCCTGGGGTCATCTCCAGTACTTGCTTCAGAGTCGCCGCAAATGACTCTTTTGTCTGCTTAGGCAAACCGTAAATAAGGTCTAAATTTGTCGAACGGAAGCCAAGCTCTTTCGCTCGCTCAACCATAGCAAAGATAAACTCCTCATCCTGCTCTCGGTTAACTAGCTTCTGAACTTCTTTATTGAAATCCTGAACACCGATACTCAGACGGTTAAACCCTTCGCTACGCAAGTGATCCAGCATATCCAGTTCAATTTCTCTTGGATCAACTTCGATACTGATTTCTGCTTCAACCTCAAAGAAGAACTCACCACGGAGAATGGCCATTAAACGGCTAATCTGCGCTTTGGTTAAGAAGGTTGGTGTACCACCACCAAAGTGAAGCTGAGTCACTTTTCGCCCTTGCAGTAGTGCCGCACGCGTTCTAATTTCCAGTTCCAGTACATCAAGGTACTCATCCGCTTTATGAGCATGACGAGTAATCACCTTGTTGCAACCACAGTAGTAACAAAGCTTGTGGCAGAAAGGGATATGAATGTATAGCGACAAAGGACGCTCAGGATACTGCGTACAAGCCATATCATAGTCGGCGACAGTGAAGGCCTCGTGAAACTCCAACGCGGTTGGGTATGAGGTATAACGAGGACCAGAGTAGTTGTACTTATCTAGAACGGCTTGATCCCAGACAATTTGTTGGCTTGCGACGACAGGCTGCGACATGATGGTAGTTCCGTTTGGGCTGTAAGACTTAATTTGGCTTAAGAAGCCATTGTAGTGAGCAGGCTATTTTGCCACACCTAGATGATAGTCGTCGGGGGACTAGCTGCATTTTGAGTGGCAATACTCAGAATTGATAACTCGATCACTACCCTTTTAGGATAGGTGATCGAGCTATAATACCAATCTAGATCATTTGAATATTGATCTGATTATTCAGCGGTTGAACCTTTTTCTGCAGTTGCTTCAATTCTTCAACAATCGCATCCTGAAGACGAGACTCTGCTTTGTGACGTTCTAGGTTTTGTTTCATGCGATCTTGCTTAGCAAGTTTCTGGCGTTCTTCTCCACGCGCCATATCTTTAACGATATGGAACAGTTCCGATGTCGCCGGATACTCTTTATCAAAATCAACCCTATCTTCACCCTGAACATAATCCATGATGTTGTATAGGCGGATACTCACCTCAGATAGGTCACACTGCTCTTGGATGCCCGCTAAGCAAAGGACGTGGACGCTTTCAAAAATGTTGGCATTACGTTTTTCAATTGCAAGCTTTTGATGCTGCAATTGCAATTCCTTTTGCTTTTTAAGCTTGAGCAGAAGGTAACCCGCATATGATGCTAAGCCGAGAATAATCACTCCGCCCGCGATGGCTAATAAGGTTACATTCATTGGCTCACTTATCCTTTAAATTGGTTCAAATCCAGATCTTCAAACTGAGAGAGTAAATCGTCATCCGATTGTGCTTTCTTGTAGCTTGCTTCCACCATTGGTGATTCATCCGCTGGTTGCTCTGAATCATCTTCATCATAGATGCCCAATTGCTTCATCAACACTTCAATGCGCGCAAGTTTCTCATCAACGTATTTCTGTAGGCCTGCACCTAGGTTTTCACCTTCATCAATACGGTCAAGCAACACGTTCAGTTGAGCGTCATTTTCTAGCATCTCTAGCTCTTGTTCAGCATTGAGACGTCGCTCTGATTTGGTTAGCTTCTTCTGCGGCTCGACAATCAAAGGAATCTTTTTCTTGCTGCCTAAACGCGGATCACGCTGCTGACCAGCTGTTTGTGACTTGTGCTGTTTTTCGTCAGAGTTGCGGCTGCCAGTCTTTAGGCCTTTGCGCTTTTTATCTCTTTTACGTAGACGTCCTTCAACGTCTGATTGTGTGCGGTTACGCACAACGATAACGTCGTTGTGACCACCAGATCTCTTTTTCTTACTACGGCTCATTACTGGGCTTTCCTTAGTAAAATTACATCATTACCAATAAATTCAAGCTCGAGCTGATCCCGCTCTGCCAGATAGCGAAACGTATTGCGACTAAAAAAGACCACATGCGTAGGATCATTTTTATAGTGCCATGAGGCAAACGCTTCAACATCAATGACCATTTTGGTCATTAGACCAATCCAGCCACCTGGCTTAACTAAATTCAACCATTGCTGCCACACTTGGTTAGGCTGATATAAGTGCTCTATTACTTCAGTGGCAGTCATAAAGTCATACGTTTTACTCAACACCTCAGTATCTGGGTGATAGTAAATATCGTACAAACTCATGGTATGTCCCTGCTCTTGCAACATTAATGATAATGTTGGTCCCGGGCCACAACCAAAATCAATTCCGTGAGAACTTGGCTCAATACGCTCTAATATGGGGTCACAGACCCTAGATAAAAAGCGTCGATACCCTTCATCGGCTGGATCATTCTCATGCAAATCGTAGTGGGCTTTTTCTTCTTTTGCATCTAAACGATGATCAGGATTAACGAAAACAAGCTCACACTGCTGACAGCAAAGATACTCTCGTCGCTTATCTGCATAGTAGTGTTCAATCTCCAAGCTTTGGCAAAGGGGGCAGTTATGCATTGTTCCATCCTCAAACGGGGATGCGAAACATACCAGAAAGTCTCCTTAGAGTGGAGCACTATTGTGCAAATATTCATCGATTCATGAAAATTAGGAATAAAAAAAGCGATAGAGCTACTCTATCGCTTTCTAAATGCCTTTCGGCCAAACTGTGTTGCACTTATTTTAGTGCATCAATATTCCATTTGTTTTAGGTGCTTTCCCTGCCAAAAGTGTTGTTTGCCACCATCCTGGTGAGTTTTGGCTTTCCTTTTGACTTCCTGCTACCTGAGCTATTCCTTAGCCTGATCCCTTCCATTGTCTTTAACCATTAGACAAGGTGACCATCCTTATCAAGTAGGTGTCCTACCTACCCTGTATCCATTCTTCAACTACCAAGCGTCTATTACTTGCTTCCATGGAGACTTCCTAGTCTGGTATCCGATATCAACGTCCTGCTGATGAACACACTTTAGCGTTTTACTCTCATTGAACAATCCACTAACAAGAAAAAATACGAATATTTTCTTGTGATTTTTTTATTCATTTATTTTTCAGTTACTTATAAAAACACATGAGAGAAATGAAGTACAACATATGGTCGATCTCTCACAAACAATAGGGATAGATCATCCATCGTTGACTAAATTGAAATGTGACCAAGCGCAAACGAAAAAGCCCAGAACTGAGTCTGGGCTTTTTCTTTACAACTTTATGCTCGAACGGATAAGTAGGGCTTAGTGCAGGCCACCAACGTATTTAGAAAGCGTATCAATATCTTCATCCGTTAGCTTTTTCGCGATATCACGCATCATAGCGTTCATATCGTTAGCGCGATTGCCATCACGGAATTTCTCAAGTTGGGCTTTGATGTAATCTGCATGCTGGCCAGAAATTTTAGGGAAGCCAGACAATTCAGTACCATTACCACGAGGGCCATGACACGCAATACATGCTGTTAAACCACGCTCAGCATCACCTGCGGAGTATAGCACCTTGCCTTTTTCAACAACATTCTCTGGAGTTGTGTTGTTAGAAATAGGAAGTGATGCGTAGTAAGCAGACAGATCTTGCATGTCTTGCTCTGTCAGCGGCATAGCCATGCCACTCATGACAGGGTCGTAACGACCTTGCTTTCCACCACTGGTCATACCCAGTTTCAGATCTTTAAGCTGCTTTTCAATATATTTAGCATGCTGACCTGCTAGCTTAGGGTACATTGCGAGTTGACTGTTGCCATCAGCACCATGGCAGGCAACACATGTTAGGGATTTTGCTTTACCAGCTTCAATGCTGCCTTGGGCCCACACAGAGCAGCTGGCTAAAAGACTCAAGATTAGCGCTAATTTCTTCATGACATTCCATTATAATTATCAAGCTTCCGGTACCACTCATGGTACAATAGGCGACCTTATGCCGAGCACGGTTATTTTACACAATTTCACAAAAAAGTAATCAATCGACTACACAAAGTCGAGATGGAGTTAACAGTGAGCGTAAAAATTCATTATCAAAACACGCATTTCATCACTAGTGCACCTGATATTCGTCATTTGCCAGAGGATGAAGGTATCGAAGTTGCGTTTGCTGGACGCTCCAATGCGGGTAAGTCGAGCTCTTTAAATCGCCTGACTAATCAACGTAGCCTTGCGAAAACCAGTAAAACCCCAGGTCGTACACAGCTTATTAACCTTTTTAAAGTGACAGAGGGTTGCCATATTGTCGATCTTCCTGGATACGGTTTTGCTCAAGTTCCTCTAGAAATGAAGAAAAAGTGGCAAAAGTCTTTAGGCGAGTACCTACAAAAGCGTCAATGTTTGAAAGGACTGGTCGTGCTAATGGATATCCGCCATCCAATGAAAGACCTAGACCAGCAATTAATTTTCTGGGCGGTAGATAGTGGCATTCCTGTTCAAGTCCTGCTTACTAAAGCTGACAAGTTAAAAAGCGGTGCTCGCAAAGCCCAAGTGTTGAAAATAAAGAAAGACGCTGTCGGCTTTGGCGGAGATGTTAGTGTCGCTGCTTTCTCATCGCTTAAAGGCATTGGTGTTGACGTATTACGTAACAAACTTGATGAATGGTTTGCACCAGCACTAGCAGAAGCTCTGATTGATGAGATTGTTGACGAAGAAAATAGTGACAACGAAATCGAA
This sequence comes from Vibrio sp. M250220, assembly GCF_036533795.1. NCBI lineage: Bacteria > Pseudomonadati > Pseudomonadota > Gammaproteobacteria > Vibrionales > Vibrionaceae > Vibrio > Vibrio sp. M250220. Next base: position 5,825 of record NZ_JATABI010000036.1, read on the forward strand.
TAAGCCCGGATTGTCGTGATATCTAGCCCTGCCTCACTGGTGGGGCAACGGGAGAGAATAGGTATTATTAGTTATTATTCGCTAAGGATCTGTTATCTGCCGTTGCAAATCAACTTAATCTCTCCAACTAGAATCCTTCATCAATCAAAAGACAATCAATAACAAATCATTGATTTAATTAACTTTATTTCAAGTTAGATCTACATTTCACGACGCAGCAAGTTTTTGGTTTTCGAGTCAAAATAACCAAAGTGTGACTGGTAATAAGTTACATATTTTCTTTTAGTTACAAAACTGAAGATAGAGATGGTTTGCTTTGATGATATAAGACAGGAATAAAGGCAGCAGAAATGTTACTTGGATAGAGCCACAAAGTTTTACTTGGCCCAATAAAAAACGCCCCAGTCAAAAGCTGACTGGGGCGGCTGAATCAGCCTAATCCAATAACGTGAAACAAAAGGTCTGAAAGATAGAACATCTTACCTCTGTACCCTACGTCGATTAATGTACAACAATTGGTCAGAAATGAAAACCACTTTTGTAAGTTTTTTTCATTAAAATTTTGTTTAGCAACATTTAGGCAGAATGACTCGATACTTTATTCATGCCAAAAAAAAGCCAGCGTTTGTGCGCTAGCTCATATTAATTCCATTGAAATGGCTATTTTTTGTCTAGTGGGCCTGTTCCCAGTTATCACCATGACCCGCTTCAGCCACAAGAGGCACTGCAAGTTCAGCTGCTGATTCCATTAATTCTTGTACTTTACTTTCAATTTCGGTCAAAGCTGACTCTTGAACTTCAAAAACCAGTTCATCGTGAACTTGCATCAGGAGTTTTACTCGACCATCACCTTCAGCTTGAATCCACTGATCGACTAACAACATCGCTTTCTTGATGATATCGGCCGCAGTTCCCTGCATTGGAGCGTTGATTGCCGCTCGCTCTGCAGCTTTGCGACGCATGCCATTACGAGACTGAATTTCAGGTAAATGCAAACGGCGACCAAAAATGGTTTCAACATAGCCCTGCTCTGCTGCTGCGCTACGAGTATCTTCCATGTACTGCATGACACCTGGGTAACGTTCGAAGTATTTGTTCATGTAGTCTTGCGCTTCGCCACGAGGGATACCAAGTTGCTTCGCCAAACCAAAAGCACTCATGCCGTAAATCAGACCAAAGTTAACCGCTTTAGCGCGACGACGTTGTTCAGAACTCACTTGGTCTATTGTGATGCCCATGATCTCCGCAGCCGTAGCAGCGTGGATATCTTTACCTTGCTGGAACGCGTCCAGTAGTGCTTTATCACCAGATAAGTGAGCCATAATACGCAGTTCGATTTGCGAGTAGTCAACTGCCATGATCTTGTACCCGTGAGGCGCCACAAATGCCTGACGAATTCGACGGCCTTCTTCATTACGGATAGGGATATTTTGTAGGTTAGGATCCGTTGATGACAAGCGACCTGTCGCAGTGACAGCTTGATGATAGGAAGTATGCACACGGCCTGTCACCGGATTAATCATCTTCGGTAGCTTATCCGTGTAGGTCGACTTCAACTTCGCTAAGCCACGATATTCTAGGATTACTTTAGGTAACGGATAATCTAGAGCCAGCTCTTGCAGTACTTCTTCATTAGTTGATGGCGTACCAGATGGCGTCTTCTTAATAACAGGCAGAGCCATTTTTTCAAATAATAGAACCTGCAACTGTTTAGGAGAGTTCATGTTGAACTCTTGCTCAGCGATCTCATACGCCTTCTGCTCTAGTTCATCTAAGCGTAGGGCGATTTCCTGAGACTGGGCTGCGAGTTTCATATCATCAATGAGAACACCAGTACGCTCAATACGAGAAAGAACAGGCACCAACGGAACTTCTATCTCTTGGTAGATCGATTGAAGCTTAGCGTCTTGTTCGATGTTTTCCATCAAGCGGTTGTGAAGACGAAGTGTGACATCGGCATCTTCGGCTGCATATGGTGAGGCTTGATCAAGCTCAATCTGGTTGAAGGTAAGTTGCTTTTTACCCTTACCAGCAATCTGTTCAAATGAGATACAGCTATGCTGAAGGAAACGAAGTGCCAAGCTATCCATATCGTGCTTGCCGCCAACGCTGTTATAAACGTATGACGCTAACATGGTGTCATGCTTGATGCCTTTCATCTCGATACCATAACGAGCGAGCACGCTAGCATCGTATTTCAGGTTTTGTCCCACTTTCGCTTGGTTATCGTCTTCTAGTATTGGCTTCAACTGCTCCAACACCCAATCACGGTCTAGCTGCTGAGGTGCGTCAAGGTAATCATGGGCAACAGGAACATAAGCGGCTACGCCCTCTTCTGTCGCAAACGACACACCGACTAAATTTGCGACCATGTAATCTAGGCTGTCAGTTTCTGTGTCGAAAGCGAAGACTTCCGCTGATGTTAGTTTCTCTAGCCAAACGTTGAATGTCGCTTCATCCAGAATCGTCTCATACTGACTACGATCTATGGTCACTGCCGATGTATTCATATCTGGCACTGAGCTTGCTGATGCACTATTAATCTGAGCACCTGACTTTTCGTCGGCTGCTACGACACCCGTACCACCATCAAGCAGCTCATTTAACCATGATTTAAACACTAACTGACCGTAGAGCTTAATCAATTCATCTTTATTCGGTTCCGCCTTGAGAAGTGATTCAGGCGTGCAATCTAACTCAACATCCAGTTTGATGGTTGCCAATTGGTAAGAAAGCTCAGCATTCTCTTTGTTATCAATTAGCTTCTGCGCCATGGTCTTAGAACCACGGAACCCTAAGCCTGCGATATCATCAAGGTTTTCATAAAGTTTATCGATACCACCGATCCCTTGTAGCAGTGCCGTGGCCGTTTTATCACCAACACCAGGAACCCCAGGAATGTTATCCACTTTGTCGCCCATTAGAGCGAGGTAGTCGATGATCAACTCAGGTGGAATACCAAACTTCTCAACCACTCCTTCACGATCCATTACCACGTTAGTCATGGTATTGATCAGTGTGATGTTGTCGTCGACCAACTGAGCCATGTCCTTGTCACCCGTACTAATCAGTACCGGCATGCCTTCTTGCGATGCTTGGTAAGCTAACGTACCGATGACATCATCCGCCTCAACTCCGGGAATGCAGATCAATGGTAAGCCCATTGCACGAATGACGTTGTGCAATGGTTCGATCTGACAGCGCAGATCATCGGGCATCGGTGGTCGGTTTGCCTTGTACTCTGGATACATGTCATCACGGAAAGTTTTACCTTTCGCATCAAAAACCACAGCAATACGGTCAGAAGCAAATTGACGCATCATGCTGCGCAACATATTCACCACACCATAGACAGCGTTGGTAGGAATATCACCATTGCTCATCGTGCCTGGATAAGCATGGAATGCGCGATAAAGGTAAGAAGAACCGTCGATTAGGATTAACGGATTATCAGGAATATGAGCCATAGCTTGTACGTATCCAAAGAGAATGCAAATAAGATCTGCCTAGGATGCCATGACTGCGAGAGTGAATCCATTTTAACTCTTTGCGACCGACTCACACATTTGCACATTCCTTTTTCAACACAATGCCAAAATTGTGGATAACTCTGTTTATATAATTTACCCACAGGATATAAATGGTTAGTAAAAAGACAACCGACACAACTTAACTTTATGTAATAAAAGAATATTTAATTAGATCGATCATTCCTAGATCGATCTGACAATGATCCTTGACTGTGGAAAAGACTATTGGTGTCCTTTTGTTCATCCAAAAATCTTAGCTATAAAAAAAGCGACATCTTTCGATGTCGCCTAGCAAAAAGGGGTCAAAGCATATTCAGGTGAATGTCTCTGCTTTGCCATAAAGCTATAAATTACACTGGAAGCAATGTGAGCAATGTCGTGTCAAAAAGAACTCGTGCAAGTTCGATTAAGTTCTGTGTCATCACCAACTCCAATGTTGAATTTGGTAACTCACCGTCCTTGTGAACTTCTCTCATTCCCTAAGACGAGATAAATAATAACCATTCTCATTTAATGAGTCAACATCTAAATGAGAAAAAATCTCATTTATTTTATTAACTCACTTGAGTACCTTCAAAAAGTGAATTCGGCTCTCGAGCAAAGGATTTTTTTGTTCAAATTTTTCAATGAGATAACCATTCCTAAGCAAGAGTCTTAACATCGCCGCAAACTGGTTTCTCGATTTCACTTTGAGTTGTTTATAGCCTTGTTCCTTTACCCAACTCTCTTGAACATCTAACAATTTCTGTGCGACACCTTTATTTCTCGCCTTAGACGAAACCCCACCAAACCAGCTGTAAAACGTTTCTTCATCGAGTTGATAGCCTATCTTAAAGCCGAGCAACTGCCCTTCTTCCTCCGCAATCTGGATGAGATAGCGTTTACCTTCAAGTCGCTCAGATAAACTCTCAATGGTTTCTTTATGAATAAACTCGGTAATGTCATTCACAACCTCAACACACTCAGTCAACGTCCCTTCGCGGCATATAACTGTCATTACTCTTCCCCAAAAACAAAAAGGCCAGCGGAGCGCTAGCCTTTAATTCAACAAATCAATGTTATGGCTTTACTCTTGTGAGCCTTTAAGATATTCAGCTGCCTGTGCATTCTCTTGCGCCAACCATTCAGCAACATCTTTAGCAAAGTAGGTCAGAATGCCATCGGCGCCTGCGCGCTTAAAGCACAACAGAGATTCCATCACCGTCTCACGCTCTTTCAACCAACCATTGGCAAAGGCCGCTTTGTGCATCGCATACTCACCAGAAACCTGATAAGCAAATGTTGGAACTTGTAGCTCAGACTTAACACGACGAACAATATCAAGATAAGGCATGCCTGGCTTAACCATAACCATATCGGCGCCTTCGTTGACGTCCATCGCGACTTCGTGAATCGCTTCATCACTGTTCGCCGGATCCATTTGGTAGTTCTTCTTATTGCCACCTTTAAGGTTGCTCGCACTACCAACCGCATCGCGGAATGGGCCGTAGTAACATGATGCATACTTCGCAGAGTAAGCCATGATCTGAGTATTGATGTGACCTGCCTGCTCAAGCGCTTCTCGAATTGCGCCGATACGACCATCCATCATGTCAGAAGGAGCGACGACATCTGCGCCTGCCTCTGCGTGTGATAGCGCCTGTTTAATCAGAACTTGAGTGGTTTCATCGTTAAGTACGTAACCCTCTTCATCGATGATGCCGTCCTGACCATGTGTGGTGAACGGATCAAGAGCCACATCTGTGATAACACCGATTTCTGGGATGTGCTCTTTTAGAGAGCGAACTGCACGTTGCACCAGACCTTCTGGGTTGTACGCTTCCGCTGCGCACACACTTTTTGCGTCTTGATTCACAACAGGAAATAGAGCAATCGCAGGCACACCCAACTGAGCAAGGTATTGAGCTTCTTCTAACATCAAATCAATAGAAAGACGTTCAATGCCTGGCATAGATTCCACGGTTTCGCGGCGATCTTTACCCATTAAAATAAACATTGGGTAAATCAAATCATTTACAGACAGTTGGTTTTCAGCCATTAGACGGCGGCTAAAGTCATGCTTGCGCAGACGGCGCATGCGACGGCCAGGGAACTGACCTTGAATCGAAACTGACACTCTATTCTCCTTGTCTGGTGAAAGTGCTTGGATTGCATAATATCACTCCTTGGTAGTGACGCTAGCAACAAAGCAGAAAAATGCAAAAAATGACCAAATGCTCACACTGCCGTATACTGGCATCCATTCAATGAGTTCCAGAGACAGACCATGATCGATACCCATGCGCATATCTATGCCAGTGAATTTGATGCAGACCGTGATGACGTAGTTAAACGGGCCCTAGCCCAAGGCATTGATAGAATATTGTTACCTAATATCGACTTAGATTCGATAGAGCCAATGCTCGCCACTGAAGCGCAATACCCACAGATTTGCCGTTCGATGATGGGACTCCACCCTTGCTATGTCGATGGTAATGTCAAACAGACGCTAGATATCATCTATTCATGGTTTGAGAAACATCGCTTTATTGCCGTAGGCGAGATCGGTATTGACCTTTACTGGGATAAAACCTTTAGAGCAGAGCAAGAGATGGCCTTCATCACACAGCTCAATTGGGCTAAAGAGATGAAACTGCCGGTTGTCATCCATACGCGAGATTCGATCAAAGAAACCCTGGGCTTACTAAGTCAGGAACAAGACGGTTCCCTATCAGGCGTGTTCCACTGCTTTGGTGGCAGCCTCGAAGAGGCTAAAGCAATCAATGGCCTCGGATTCCACCTCGGCCTTGGAGGCGTGTCTACTTTCAAAAATGGCGGAATGGACAAGGTGATACCTCATCTTGATATGAACTATGTCATCCTTGAAACAGACTGCCCTTATTTAGCGCCAGTTCCTCATCGTGGTAAGCGTAATGAGCCCGCTTATACCGCTTTGGTTGCCCAACGCATCGCTGAGCTACGTCAAATCAGTGTCGAGCAGGTAGACCAGTTAACCACACAAAACGCAACAACCCTGTTTGCCCTTTGAATCAACATCTCTTAAACGAAAAAGGCTTGCCGATTGGCAAGCCTTTTATGTCTTTGGCAGAAGATTAGACTTCTTCTTCCTGTTCATCAGCCTCGTCCTTGCGAACATAGAAACGAGCAAAAAATAAACCCACCTCGAAAAGCAAACACATCGGTATTGCCAGCAAGGTTTGTGAAATCATATCTGGTGGCGTTAGCATCATACCAACGACAAATGCGCCGACCACAATATATGGACGTTTTTCACTCAAGCTTTTCGGTGTGGTTGCACCTGTCCAACACAACAAAATAATTGCGACAGGAACTTCAAATGCAATACCAAATGCGAGGAATAGAGCCAGTACAAAATCGAGATAACTCGAAATGTCTGTCGCAAACTCCACCCCACCCAACGAGATAGCGGTGAAGAATCCAAACACTAACGGAAATACCACAAAGTAGGCAAAAGCAACACCACAGTAAAACAGTAGTGAACTTGAAAACATAAGTGGCATGATGAGTCTACGTTCATGTTTATATAAGCCCGGTGCAACGAAAGCCCAAACTTGATAAAGAATAAACGGTACCGCGAGAAAAATAGACGCTATTAATGTCAGCTTTAACGGGGTAAAGAACGGAGATGCAACATCAGTTGCAATCATCGTTGCCCCTTCTGGTAAACGCTCTACCAAAGGTGCAGAGATAAACTCATAGATATCATTGGAGAAATAGATCAGCCCTATGAACACCACCAACACGGCTAGAATTGCACGTAATAAGCGATTTCGTAGCTCCAATAGGTGACTGATCAAAGGCTGTGTCTGCTCAACAGAAGACATGGAAACCTCTACTCAAAAAAATCGAAAAGGAGCTGCAATTAAACAGCTCCTCCTAATGCGAGACTATTCGGCTTTTTTATCTGCCTGTGGTGATGGTTGAGGAGATAAACTCTCAACCTTCTCCCTGGAGTCATTGGCGCTTGGAACGGATTCAATACTCTCATTCACTGTCTCAGACTTATTCAATGCTGAGTCGCTTTTGCTCGCATATGGGCGCTGTACATCTTGCGCAGCTTGCTTCAATTGCTCTACCGAAGCCTTCAGATCTGGGGAAAGGTCTTCCATCCCCATTTGTTCCGCTTTACGCAAGTTTTCTTGCAGTTCTTGTATCTTAAGCTCGTGAGAAAGCTCGTCTTTCACACTGTTCGCCATATTCTTTGCTGCGCCTATAAACTTAGAGACACTGCGAATTGCATGAGGCAAACGCTCCGGACCAAGAACCACCAGCCCAACGACAGATATTAATACCAGTTCCCAAAAACCGATATCAAACACGAGTTACGCCTGCTCTTTGTCTTTCTTAGTTTCAGCAGTCGCGTCCGTTTTCTGCTGCTCTAGGTTCTTTTGCTCGAAGTCAGCGTCTTTCTTAGCTGCATCATCTTCACTCATCGCTTTCTTAAAGCCTTTTACTGCGCCACCAAGATCGCCACCAATGCCACGTAGTTTCTTAGTACCAAACAGTAGAACAACGATGACAGCAATAATTAGAAGTTGCCAAATACTAATACCACCCATTCTTTTTACCTCGGGTCTTATTAAACAAAATTATTTCAAGAGTTTAACGTCTATCGACGATAAGCTCGCCAACTAAGCAACCAAAATGTGACGCCACCTAGTGCACTCACCATTGAAAGTTGCTCATATGTGCTGTTGACCAATATTGCCGAGCATACGACTAATGTGGCACCAACACCAAATAAAAATTTTCCTGTCGCTTGCTGACGCTTGCTGGAACGATAACCTTGATATAGCTGATCGATACGCTGATTCATCATCTTGCCCTGACGCAAGCTGTCATACAGAAGCTCAGGCAGCTCTGGCAATTTTTCTGCCCAGAACGGCGCTCTATCTTTCACCGCATTAATCACCGCCTGAGGCCCTACTTGGTTCATCATCCACTCTTCAAGGAATGGTTTAGCGGTTTCCCACAAATCCAATTGAGGGTATAGCTGTCGACCTAGGCCTTCCACATAGAGCAAGGTTTTTTGTAGCAAAACCAACTGAGGCTGAACTTCCATATTAAATCGTCGTGCTGTATTGAAGAGATTCAATAGCACATGACCAAATGAGATTTCGCACAAAGGCTTTGCAAATATAGGTTCACATACAATACGGATAGCAAATTCAAACTCATCCACATTGGTTTCACGTGGAACCCAACCTGACTCAACATGCAGTTCAGCAACTCGGCGATAGTCTCGGTTAAAGAAAGCTAAAAAATTCTCTGCTAAATAGCGTTTATCTTCACTATTAAGCGTACCGACAATGCCACAGTCTAAGCCTATCCAACGAGGATTCTCAGGGTGCTCCGGCTCAACAAACACATTGCCCGGATGCATATCAGCATGAAAAAAGCTGTCTCGAAATACCTGAGTAAAAAACACGCTCACACCACGTTCCGCTAGCAGCTTCATGTTGGTGCCATTCGCCTTCAGACCTTCGATGTCCGATACTTGAATGCCGTATATTCGCTCAGAAACCATGACAGTTTTATTACTGAAATCAGTAATCACTTCTGGAACGTAAAGTTCTTCACTTCCTTCAAAGTTTCGTCGCAGCTGAATCGCGTTCGCCGCTTCACGTCTTAGATCAAGCTCATCAAGTAAGGTTTTCTCGTACTCACGCACGACCTCGACCGGTTTTAAACGACGTGCTTCAGGAAGTGCTTTTGCGACTATACGCGCCATGCGGTACATCAGTTTTAGATCTGCATCAATGACCGGGCGAATATCTGGCCTAATGACCTTTAATACCACTTCTTGGTTAGTCGACTTAAGCTTAGCCGTGTGAACCTGAGCAATGGAGGCCGAAGCCAGCGGTTTGATATCAAAATCATCAAACCAAGTGTCAAGTGCACCGCCTAGCGCCTGCTCTACTTGCTGTTTAGCTAGCTGACCATCAAATGGGGAAACCTGATCCTGCAATAAGGCAAGTGGATCGGCAATCTGAGGAGGAAAAAGATCGCGACGTGTCGACATCATCTGACCAAACTTGATCCATACCGGGCCAAGCTCTTGCAGCGCTAGTCGCAGTCTATCGCCAAGTGGCTTGTCTGGATGTTGATTCTTAATCCAGAACAGACTTTTTCGTGCTAACAGAGGCGCTTTAGTTAATTGATGATTGGGTAGCAACTCATCAAGACCATATTCCAATTGGACTCGGATGATTCGGTATAAGCGACGCAGCTCAGTTAAGGTCATGCACGCTCCAATAGCTGATTAAGTTTCGCTTCCACACGTGCAGCTTGGCTTCTGACATCATCAACTTGATCACAGAAGTGAGCAATTTCAAGTGGCGCAGGAGCTATTTTCCATTCTTCAGTTAAGACTTGAGCAAGGTGGTTTTGATGCTTAGTCGCTTGTGACTTAATCATTTGACCCACGTTGGCAGCGCCTTTCACGACAGTGTGAGCAACCACATCACCAGTCACTCTAGACAACCACTCTTCAATGTCAGGTTTGCAATCCGTCATAAGCTGAGAGAACTTCTGTGCCAGTTGGATATCACCTTCAAGAATCAACTTATCTTGTTTGATCAAACGAGTAATGTTGGATTGCTCACGCAATTCTGGAAGCACAGATAGATTGAGGGATAAGTAACAATCTGGCTCGCCTTCATAGTTTGCCAACACATCAATTTGCTGGCTAAAGATAAAGGTTAGTGTTTTATTCAGTTCTTTGAGATGAACTTGAATAACCTGACCTTTTAAACGGGCAAGACGACGACCCAATTCTGGGTCATCCTTAATTAGAATGTTGAGCGATGTTTCAATCACTGCCGTTACAAGTGGTTCAAATGGCATAGCGGATAACCTTAGAATTTGTAACCACGGTGCAGCGCAACGATGCCACCAGTCAGATTGTAGTAACTGGTTTGCTCAAAACCGGCTTCATCCATCATCCCTTTTAGCGTCTCTTGATCTGGGTGCATACGGATAGACTCTGCAAGGTAACGGTAACTCTCTGCATCGTTGGCCACCAGTTCACCCATTTTCGGCAATAAATGGAAAGAGTAACTGTCATAAACCTTTGATAGAGGTTCAAATACTGGCTTAGAGAACTCAAGCACAAGCAGACGACCACCCGGCTTTAATACACGGTACATGGAACGCAGTGCTTTATCTTTGTCCGTTACATTACGTAAACAGAAGCTGATTGTAATTGCATCAAAATAGTCGTCAGGGAAAGGGAGTTCTTCCGCGTTAGCCTGAACATAATGAACATTACCAACAATGCCATTGTCACGTAACTTATCACGACCCACGTTAAGCATCGAGTTATTGATATCCGCTAGAATGACATGACCTTTTTCGCCGACGATACGTGAGAATTTAGCCGTCAGATCACCTGTACCACCACCAAGGTCAAGAACACGCTGACCAGGACGAACACCACTGCAGTCGATCGTAAAACGTTTCCATAAGCGATGGATACCACCTGACATCAGGTCATTCATGATGTCGTACTTAGCTGCCACAGAGTGGAAAACTTCAGCAACTTTTGCGACTTTCTCTTCTTTCGCTACGGTGGTGAAACCAAAATGCGTGGTTTCATTAGATTCTAAAGCTGTATTCGATTGCACGCTTGTATCCGTCATTGTGATTCCTCTTCGTACAGTGCATTGAATTAATACGACCTAAGCACTGCGGGCGATTAGTTTACTTTATCCTCATCCGTATGTCTTTCAGCGAACGAGTCATTTTTATCCAAGCTTGCATTTTCTGTGAATTGATCATGATGTGCGAGCTGAGCTAAGTCATTTGAGATGGATTTTTTCACCTCCACTCCGAGCTGCTTAAAGCTTTCTGCCTGACGAATCACATTACCTCGTCCGGTAACAAGCTTATTCATCGCCCCTTGATAATTCTGATTCGCTTTGTCGAGCGCACCACCTAAACTCTCCATGTCGTCAACAAACAAACGCAGCTTGTCATAGAGCTTACTAGCCCGTTCAGCAATGATTTGTGCATTTTGGTTTTGACGCTCATTACGCCATAAATTATCAATGGTGCGTAAAGCAACCAACAAGGTCGTCGGACTGACTAAAATGATGTTCTGCTCCATTGCATCTTTGACTAGGCTTGGGGCTGCCTGAATCGCAACTTGGAAAGCAGGTTCGACGGGAATGAACATCAATACGTAATCTAAGCTCTGGATACCTTTTAGTTGATGGTAGTCTTTCTGGGATAACCCTTTGATATGAGCACGAATTGCAAGTAAGTGGTCACTTAAAGCACGCTCCCTATCATGGTTAGTTTCCGAGTTGAAGTAACGCTCGTAGGCGACCAGTGCCATCTTCGAATCCACCACGACTTGCTTATTCTGCGGTAAATGAACAATGACATCTGGCTGATAGCGTTTTCCAGCCTCGTTCTGTAAGCTGACTTGAGTCTGATACTCATGTCCTTCACGTAATCCCGATTCCGCTAACACCCTTGCAAGTACCACCTCACCCCAGTTGCCCTGCTGCTTGTTATCACCTTTCAAGGCTTGAGTGAGATTCAACGCTTCCTTACTCATCTGTTCATTGAGACGTTGTAGATTCTTAAGCTCATGAACTAAGGTATGGCGCTCTTTCGCTTCTTGATTGAAGCTATCACTAACCTGTTTCTTAAACCCTTCGAGTTGCTCTCTTAGCGGCGTCAGCAAACCATCGAGGCTTTGACGATTTTGCTGATCAACCTTTGCGGTTTTGGCGTCAAACAACTGGTTAGCAAGATATTCAAATTGCTGCTTTAAACGTTCTTCTGCTTGTTCCAGTAACTGTAGCTTCTCATGATTAGATTTATTCTCTTGCTCATGACGTGCTTCCTGCTCTCGCAACTGTGCTTCAAGCTGAGATTTTTGTTCACGAAGACGATCTAAATCATCAGCGTACTGCTGGCGTTCTTGTTTCACCGCTTCAAAGTAACGCAGCTTCTCAAGCACCGCCATCAACTTTCCGTGGGATTGTTTAATTTCAAGAGCCGCTCTATCACGCTCACCATCGAGTTCATCAAGATCTTGCTGAGCTTCTGCCAGCTCCTTCTCTAGTTGTGCTATTTGCGTACTCGCCAACTGTTGATTCGATTCTACTTGTTGTTCAAGGAGCTGTTGGTTAAAACGCATTTTTTGTTTGACCCACCAGCCAACGACCAACCCGCTGGTTATTGCACTGATCATTCCACTAGCCAGCACGCCTTGATGCTCAAGAATCCATTGCATAATAATGATTTAACTCTTCATATTTCGATAGTTTCAATGGTATTTGACCACTGGATAAATGTCCAGTTTGTCGGCTAGATATCGAACAGCTAGACTAGGCGCTCCGCACTCTGTACCACACCAATGGCTAACGATATACAAGTCATTGGTTTTATTAAGGAACATCATGAACGAGCGTCGCGCTTTAGGATTAGGTTTATCGGCTGTATTACTCTGGTCAACGGTAGCCACTGCTTTCAAACTCACTCTGGCAGAGTTCTCTCCAATTCAAATGCTTACCATCGCAAGCATTGTCTCTGCCATTGCGCTTTTGGCCATATGTACCGTTCAAGGCAAGCTCAAACTATTACCAAGCACGTTCCTCTCTAACCCTTGGTACTACATACTACTTGGCCTGATAAACCCTCTTGCCTACTACATTATTTTGTTCAAGGCCTATGATTTGTTGCCCGCATCTCAAGCACAGGCTATCAATTACAGCTGGGCGATTACTCTTACTCTGATGGCCGCTGCTTTTTTAGGGCAAAAGATTCGTAAGCAAGATTGGCTTGCCTGTACCTTTAGCTATCTTGGAGTCATTGTGATTGCCACTCAAGGCGATGTTCTCGGTTTGAATTTTGACAGCCCACTTGGCGTTGGTTTAGCACTACTTTCGACTCTGTTGTGGGCAAGCTACTGGATTCTCAATACCAAAAACAAAGCGGATCCAATTGTTGGCGTGCTATTAGGTTTCCTAGTCGCAATCCCTTGTGCTATTGGTTTAACCCTGTATGAAGGCCTTTCCTTTACACAGATATCGACTCAAGGCTGGTTTGCGGTGACCTATGTGGGGCTTTTTGAAATGGGTGTTACTTTCGTCTTATGGCTAAGTGCATTGAAACTCACGCAAAATACGGCGCGTATTAGCAACCTAATTTTCGCCTCACCTTTTATCTCATTGATGCTACTGGCAAGCATTATCGGAGAGCAGATTCATCCATCCACTCTCATCGGGTTGGTCTTAATTATAGTGGGCTTGGTGATCCAGCAGATAAGATTTGGCAAAAAGGATGTTAGCAAACAAGCCATCTAACAAATTCACAACCAATCACTGGCCTATCTATTTAGAACAATTGATAGGCCAGTTCGCTTCCCTGACCACGCACTTTATCAATTTTGGACGCCAGTTCTGGCGATACATGTAGAGCTTGAGCCGCTTTGCTATTGGCTAAATAGCGTTGCTTTTCATGTTCGTCAAACATCGCGTCCCAACTCTGATGAGCATCACGAGCTAAGTACATCAGACAAGCGAGTCGTTTGGATTCAACCGCTTTGGCAGGGTGATTAACATTGGCTATCGCATCCACCAGCTCATTAGGAAACTTCCAACTTTCTGCCAATACTGCGCCAAGCTGCTGAGCATCAACACCAAGCACTTCCCTCTGCACTAAAGCCGCATTTTCTCCATTTGCGACACGCTGACTAATCGCAACCGCTTTTTCCGGTTCTAATGTGTGAATCATTAACTCGCCGATGTTATGCAAAATACCCGTTGTGAACGCTTCATTAGGATCGAGTTTGATATCTTTTGCGATGGTACTGGCGATCGTGGCCACTTCAAACGTGCCAGCCCAGTAGTCTTTGATATTGAGAGTTTCTATTTTTGGAAAGCTACAAGCCAAAATAGAGGATGAGATAAGATTGCGAATGGCTCCGATACCGATACGAACAATGGCATCATTGATATTGGAGGTACCTTTAACGCCTCCAAACTGAGCTGAGTTTGCCATCCTCAACACACGAGCCAGCAGCACCTGATCCATAGCCATTTTATGTGCAAGCTCACTAAAGTCGATTGAGTCACGGTTAACCATCTCGAGCAGTTCTTGCAAAACACTTTCGATACGAGGTAATTCATTTATACGAGATATCAGTGCTTCTTGGCTCATAGAGTTCACTCCTTCGCTACCCTTCACTTTTTATAGGATAAGTGTAGTACCTACGAGTGAACTCTATTCATATTTGCTTCACGAAAATTTGTGCAGTTTCCAAAGTTACTTACCATAAAGTACAAGTGTGGCACTAAGAACGACTATCTATTGCTACACAAAATTGTGCTAGTATAGCAATGTTGTCCAAAACTCAAGACTTACGAACTAATTGTAATGAAAGAGACATTCAGATTTTTAGAGCCTGATATAAAGGCGCTTACCCTCAACTATCTCCGAGATAGGAATATCATAGATGAAAACTCCATCATTATGAGCGAGTTAACTATCGGTGATTTTTCGCGACGTGTCGATTTAGCGATCTTTAACCAAGGCAAGCTACTCGCATTTGAAATAAAAAGTGAAGCAGACTCTTTAAATAGGCTAAGTGGGCAAGTAAATAAATACTTAGAGTACTTTGACAAGGTTACCGTAGTATCAGATCAAAAGTTTGTTTCTATGCTTGAAGACTCTTTACCAGGGAACGTTGGATTATGGGAAGTTAGTAAGTCAAAAATAAAAGTCAAGCAAAGGGGACGACTTCAGCAGAAGATAGATAACAACAAACTAATAGATATGATGGACTCTATCGATTTGCACAGACTTTCCTCCAAACTGGAACTCAAGACTAAGAAAGACAGGAAGTCTATCGAAAAAGCCTTAGAATCAGTACCAAACAAGGTTCTTAGGCAAGGTGTTGAAGCAGCACTAAGACGAAAGTTTTCAAAAGTAACTCAATCATTTATGAATGCGACAAACAACAGAGAAGTAGAGAAAGAAGATATAAAGATGCTAAGTCGCTTTAGTGAACATCGAGAAAGAGTAAGGCTAGAGCAAAGTCAAAGCAGAGCTTTTTGGGATAACATCGAGCAACACGTTGCGGATTTTCAACAATTTGCAGAGGCCTCTGCTTACTCTAGCTAATGGCCTCATCAAATGTATTTCAGTTAATAACTAATCTTCCCAGTCATCATCCGTATCTCCGGCTAAATCTAGAGAATTATAATGAAGTTGAGTATATAGGTGTTTGTTAATTCTTACGGCTGTAGCTTTCTGAGCACTATTAATCCCAAACTGGTCACCTTTACTAGTCAGCTCAATTATGTAATTTGCCCATAGTGCAAGTTCATCTTCCCAATAAGGCTCTTCCATTATTTGCTGCGCAATGAGTGTATACAGCTCCATTTTTTCTTTACGAATTTTGGCCTGTTTCTCACTCTTACTCAACGAAGCAGAAAGAGTACTGAACTCCATACGAATAAAATTCCATTCATTCCTGCAGGCATAATCGATTCTTGGAGGTGGAACACCAGCCCCACCAGACATTTTTGTTGCTCTGGCACTACCTCGATCTGAATATACCAAATCAGAAATTGAAGATTTTACTCTATCGAATAAAGCCCTTTCATATATGCTTTTGACGCCTTTGTGATAGCCACCAAAGCTATCAGGATAAGATGTAGATGAAAGAGAAACCATTGCTTGAGGAAGCATCACCTTTATTGCCTGCAAATATAATATAATTTGATAACTCAGCTCTACTTGCTCTTTCGTTATTTGCTCAAGATCTAAAATAACCAACAAGTTACTAACATCAGTTAAGTTGGAAAGGATTGTTTGATATCTTTTAGACTCAAGATCGACTTGTTTAAGTATAACTACAATCCCTCTACCAAGGGTACTAAGCACCTTAATTTGAGTCGTAATTTCACTTAGGTCGTTAAGTTGGAGACAAGGTATTGTATTAGTGTGCTCTTTTATAAAATCACACCAGTTTCGATAGCCACCTTCAGGATCTATGAGTTTTCGCAAGTCATGATGAACAGGACGATAAGTCTCTTCCTTACGACCTAATAGATCTACATCATCTATATCAGCAATCCACTTCCTATCTTTTCCAATCGACTCCTCTACTTTATCAATGGAATTTTTTAGTTCTTTGGCAGCAGCCCACGACTTTATCGGGAATACAGGTAGAATTAGGTTTTTATCTTTGTCAGGTAGCTCTTTCAACCCTTGCAATTCAGATGGACTAATAGCAAGAATGGGGCAATATTGATAAGGAAATTTGTTGTCAAACATTCTAGAACCCCTTTTTACCCAATCTAACTTCTATAGCAGGTATAGATAGTTCAGCTAATTTTGCTATTCTCTCAACTTTTACTTCTAATCGAGTATCCTCAGGGAACTTAATCTCATCAATTAATGTAAATGGCATTACGATGTCAGCTGCAAGTCTATTAGCCTGAGCCTCCAAAGCACTTGATAATGAAGAACGAAACAACATTGTATCTTCAATACCGTCACCAATTTTATCTCTATGCAGTAAATAGTGTGCAATCTCGTGAGCAAGAGTAAACCGCTGCCTTTCTGCCGAGTCATGCCTACTTATCTTAACTTCTACGACTCCATCAGATTCCTTTATCACTCCAGAAATACCTGGTTTTAACGTAGATCTCTTCACTACGATACCAAAGGCTTTAGCTATAGCTCCAACTTTGATAGGAAAGCAGGCCTGATGCTCTAAAATAATTTTTTGCTGATCAGGAGTTAATAGTTTCCATTCACTACACCACTTCACAAGCTAAGCTCCTCTTCTTCCGGAAAGTCTTCATCAGATAGAATGCCCCTGTACACGGCTCTTTCTACAGCAGAATAAATGACCTCGTTAAACTGATCTTCTTTTATAGCCTTCAGCACCAATAACTCTGATTTCTTAACAGCAGCTTTAGTTGCTTCTCGTTTAATATTTGAATATCCAAAAAAGGCTAAAAGAGCAATGACTACGCCGAGCCCCGTAACTATCAGCGTCACACTGGCTAAAGTTAACCCTAGCCACACTTCAAAGCCAATTTCTTTCTTGTCTGACTGAAGTTTCTCTTTGAGGATTTCTATATCTCGAGTTAGTGATTTAATTTTTTCTCTTTGCTCTTTATTTACTCGGGTAATGAGAAGAACGTTATCATCTAACTTATCACTTTCTATTTTACCTATATCTGTATGAATACTAGCAACGTCATTATCAACAATACTATCAATTGACATGTGCACACTCTCTTTACCAGAAACTGAGGCATTAGCGAAACTAGTATTCGAACCTAAAAGGAAAAAGAAGAATAAGAACTTAAAGAATAAAAACGTATAATATCGCAAACTGATGCTATCCATTTATTTTAAAGAGTTAAATAAAACAATTGTAATTAATAAGAAAGATCTTATTATAAGCATTACTAATGCTAATCTAACCTTTTTAGCGAGCAATTAAACAGCAATCACCGTTAATTTTGATATGCGTCAACATTATTACCTAATTTCGAAAGCACAAGAGATATGTTATTTCTATAAAAGCTCACAAATAGCATTAATATTATCAATCATCTAAATACAACTACATAGTTAAAGAGCACTAACCGCTTAAAAATCATTGCTAAAAAAACGCCAAACGCCGCTTTTAGCTGTTGCAGATTGTGATAAGACAAAATCACAATAATTGTCTGTTCCTGCTGTACAGTGGTTGTAGTTAGCACCTTGACCCATCCCATATTTGTTCCTTAAGTGCCGTTGATAATCATCCAACGACTCGATTTTTCGACCACGTCCCATACTCAATCCAATAAAGCTTACCTAAATTGAGCATAGTAATACGCACCACTATGGGCGAACTTTATTGTCTCTGAACAATTACACCCACTGACCCGCCACAAAGCCCGAGCTCCAGCACCACTGGAAGTTATAGCCGCCGAGCCACCCTGTTACATCCATTACTTCGCCAATAAAGTACAAGCCTTTGATTTGCTTGCACTCCATTGTTTTTGAAGAAAGATGATTGGTGTCCACGCCACCCAGAGTCACTTCTGCGGTTCGATAGCCTTCAGTTCCATTAGGCATTACCTGCCAGTTTTCCAAGGTATGGGTAATCTCACCAAGTTGCTTGGTGTTAAATTGTTTAAGCGGCTTATCTTGCAGTACTTTTCTATCGATGAGTACTTCAACTAAGCGCTTAGGTAACACCTTAGCCAGGGTATTCTTCAGTGTCTGATTTGGGTGCTTCTCAAGTGAGCGTTGTAGCAGTTCATCAATATCCGCTTCAGGCACTAGGTTAATCGTCACCTTTTCTCCTGCCTTCCAGAATGACGAGATCTGTAGTACCGAAGGACCTGACAATCCACGGTGAGTAAATAGCAGCGCTTCCTTGAACATTGTGCCATCTTGAGCAGTGATCTCAGCAGGAACAGCAATTCCAGATAACTCAGCAAATGCTTCTTTATCTTCTTTGTGCAGAGTAAACGGCACAAGACCTGCTGTGGTTGAGATGACCTCTAGACCAAACTGTTCCGCAATCTTGTATCCAAATGGTGTCGCGCCCAGCTTAGGCATAGAAAGTCCGCCCGTTGCAATAACTAACGATTGGCACTCAATCACATTGGTGTTGGCATGCAATACAAAACCATGCTCGGTTTTCTCAATTTGGTGAACATCTTGCTGATAACGTTGTGTAATCGATGGTAAATCGCATTCAGCAAGCAGCATTTTCACTATGTCTTTTGACGTGTAGTCACCAACGCAAAATAGCTGACCATGATCGCGCTCTTCAAACTCAATACCATGTTTGCTGACCATGGAAATAAAATCCCAATTGGTATATTGAGATAATGCCGATTTAACGAAGTGAGGGTTTTGGCACAGGTAGTTATTCGCTGACACATCGTAATTAGTAAAATTACATCGACCACCACCAGCAATAAGAATTTTACGACCTGGCTTTTTAGCATGATCGAGCACTAGTGTCTTACGGCCACGTTTCCCAGCTTCCGCCGCACACATTAGCCCCGCAGCGCCAGCTCCGATGATGACAACGTCAAACTTTTCCGTCATGAATAGCTACTCATTTAAACCAATAAAAAAGGATGTGCGTTATGCACATCCTTAGCAATTTGAAAGGTTATTTTAGCGATATTTACTTTGAATGCCAATTCAACACTCAGAGAATCATCGCTGCGAGCAGGGTGACACCTAGTAGAGAGGTCGACAAGATGAACAGCTCTCGCACTCGATCACACTTACCTGTAAACACTTCATCATGATGGTGATGGTACTCTTTACTCTTGAGGTAGTGAAATAAACGAACTTGCTTAGTGACATTACCGTGGGTAGTAAAGAAGCCGTTGCCATCCACTTGCTGGTAAAGCAAAGGATGAGCCTCTCGCATAATGTAAATGAGTGAGCGCAGCGCGGTAAGATAGCGAACCATGTTCACCAGCGTCACCATCAATAATGCAAATAGAATTGTGTCTGCATTGATCATCTTTTCCTCCCTACATCTTCTAAAATGCCCAGAGAAAAAGACGACCTAAACTAGAGTGTCTTTCGCCGATTACTCAGCAGGGGCATCCATTATTGAAGATGAACCTTCTTTTGCCAAAGCCGCTAAATCTTTATCAATAAAGAACAGCGCTTTACCATCTTCACCAACAAGATCTAACTTATCTAAAATCCCTTTAAATAACTTCTCTTCCTCGTGCTGCTCAGCCACGTACCACTGCAAGAAGTTGAACGTTGAATAGTCTTGTGATGTAAACGCAAGATGAGCGAGCTTATTGATTTTTTCAGTAATCATTTGCTCATGCTCAAAAGTCTCGCGGAATACATCTCCTAGGCTATTGAACTCGTGCTTAGGTGCTTCAATAGCACCCAGGATCGGCATTGATCCTGTTTCACTTACGTAAGTGAAAAGACGTTGCATGTGCTCCATTTCTTCTACAGCGTGCTTACGTAAAAATTCAGCCGCACCTTCGAATCCTTTGTCTTCACACCAAGCACTCATTTGTAAGTATAGATTGGATGAGAAAAATTCGAGATTAATTTGCTCATTCAATTGATCAACCATTGCTTGAGAAAGCATGTACCACTCCTACTAAGTCTATGAAGTTAAATTGACTATATCATGTTCATCACCTTAACACTTTGCTTAGCAAATGTGGATCTGAGATCACTCCTACAAAATTAATCAATCTGAGGTGCTAATCTTTAATCAACACCCTTACAAGGAGATAGCACTATGAGTTATCAACATATTTTGGTCGCTATTGATCTCTCGGAAGATAGCAAGCTCTTGGTCGATAAAGCGGTATCTCTGGCCAAGCCTCTTGATGCTGTAGTTTCATTTATCCATATCGATGTGAACTACGCAGAGCTCTACACAGGCTTAATTGATATCAACCTAGCAGAGACTCAACATCAGGCAATCGAAGCGTCTCAAAAACAACTTCAAGAGCTGGCAGAACACGCCAATTACCCGATTAAGCATACCTTGGTCGGCAGTGGTGATTTGAGTAATGAGCTGTGCGATACAATCAATGAGTTTAATATTGACCTAGTGGTCTGTGGTCATCACCAAGACTTCTGGAGCAAACTGCTCTCTTCAACTCGTCAGCTAATCAACTGTTCTCCTGTTGATATGTTGGTAGTACCACTTAAAGACTGATTGATAGTAAATATTGGTATAAACTGCTCGATAATTTTTGATAATGAGTCTTAGTTATGGGGTATTTATCCGCGGTCACTTTATTGTGGGCTTTCTCTTTTAGCCTGATCGGCGTCTATCTTGCTGGTCAGGTTGATTCTTGGTTTTCTGTATTGATGCGAGTGGCACTGGCCAGTCTCGTCTTCTTGCCATTCTTACGATTTAGAGGTGTCGACAAAGGCCTAATCGTTCGTCTAATGGTCATCGGCGGCTTCCAGCTCGGCCTGATGTATTGCTTCTACTATCAATCTTTCTTGTTACTCTCTGTACCAGAAGTACTGTTGTTCACTGTCTTCACTCCTATTTACGTGACCATCATTTACGATCTCTTGAAGAGACGCTTCTCTCCATGGTATCTCGTGACTGCCGTTATCGCCGTTGCTGGAGCTGCTTTTATTAAATTTGCTGGCGTAAATGAGAATTTTGTTGTTGGTTTCTTGGTCGTGCAAGGGGCGAATATCTGTTTCGCCATTGGACAGGTTGGCTACAAGTACCTAATGGAAAAATATCAGGTAGAACTTCCTCAACACACCATCTTTGGTTACTTCTATCTAGGGGCATTATGCGTTGCAACTGTCGCTTTTGCTCTCATGGGTAATATCGAAAAAATGCCGACAACTAACACGCAGTGGGGAGTCTTGATTTACTTGGGTCTTATTGCTTCAGGTCTTGGCTATTTTGCTTGGAATAAAGGCGCAACCATGGTCAATGCTGGCGCTCTTGCGATCATGAATAATGCCCTCGTACCGGCAGGTCTTATCGTTAACGTCGTTATTTGGAACAGAGATGTTGATGTCACTCAACTCAGTATTGGCGGTGCGATCATTTTGCTTTCATTGTGGGTCAATGAAACTTGGGTAAAGAGAAAAGTGCAGCAAAGTCATCAAGCGCTAGAGTGATCTCTTTATAATGCCTCGTACATAAAAAACGCTCTCCTTGTTGGAGAGCGTTTTTTATTGTTCATTTAGTGGATGTTAGAGCCACTTACGACATCCCGCATTTCCGAAATGGTTGCCGCTAAGACCAACGTATTCGGCAATTTTGTCTCAAGCTTTTGCTGCTTTTTGAGCAGTTTTTGTTGCTTCTTGGCCAACTTAAGCAGCTTCTTTTGTTGCTTGTAGTATTTTTTGAGTGTTTTCTTCGCGCGTTTAATTACTCGCTTACTAGGTAAATCACCCAGTTTGGGCAACATAACTTCCGTTTGCTGATTGAGTATTGATGGTTGAGGTTGTGCTACCTTCTCTTTGACACGCTCAACAACCTTTCTAATCGCTTGAGCCTTGTCTGGTGAAGGGATAACTTTAGGTGTCTTCGGCAAAGCTTCGGCAAGTAAAGCACAGTTTTTTTGTTGCTCAATAGGCTGATTTTGACAAGATTTCGGAGGAATTGCCGCTGGTTTACAAAGCGAGGCTTTCGATGATGAAGATCGAGCACATGAACGGCAGACATACTTGGTATCGCTTACCAAGCGGTGAATTTCACCTAAGCTATCAGCGATTTGTTTACGGTTCATCTTACAAAGACGTTTAGTCACGCCACCACCCTAACTAATAATACGAATAATTCTTAGTAAGATATAACCATTTAATCAATAATAAGCAAGCGCAAACATCGCAGAATTAAAACAGCGTTCGCTAAGTCATTGATGCATTGACATAAACATCAAATCGGTTCTTTTTCGTTTCAATCGCCATCGCTGGTTTCTTATCATTCAGCCAGTTTGCGTAGTCCGGTCTTTTCACTACAACCCTTTTAGCTGCAAGGGCTAAGGCAGGTTCTAATAAACCATCAGCGTCGAGGTCTGCCCCAACTAGAGACTGAAAAACTCGCATCTCTTTTTTTACCAGTGCACTCTTTTTTTTGTTTTCTGGGTGAGGATACATGGGATCCAAATACACCACGTCAGGTTGAACAAAGTTAGGATCAGCCGCCAATTGTTCAAGAGCATCATGGCTCGAAGCATGAAGTAATGACATACGTTCACTAACCCAATCGCCGATTTCCGAGTCTTGCTTAGCTCGCTCAAGGCCATCATCTAGGAGCGCTGCGACAACCGGATGACGCTCAACCATTTGAACCTTACAGCCTAATGACGCCAATACAAACGCATCGCGTCCAAGGCCAGCGGTACCATCAAGTACGGTTGGCGTGCTGCCTTTGTTTAACCCTGCAGCTTTAGCAATAGCTTGCCCCTTACCACCACCAAACTTACGTCGGTGTGCCACTGCACCACCCGCTAAATCCACATATATCGCACCAAGTTTGGGCTCATCGAGTTTACGCAACTCAAGCCGATGCTCAGTCAGAACTAAAGCAAACTGACTGTCATCACTGTGAGTCAATCCCCAGCGTTGAGTAAGCTCTACAAACCGCTCAGTTTGAGTCTGGTCTTCGCATTGAAGTTGTAGTTGCACGAAGTGCTCCAAAATGTTGTTACGATAAGAGTGCGCAGTGTACTGGATTTTCAATAAGGGTACTAAGTTTTCTCTATCGCCATTAGCTCTTCCACTAACTCCCGCAGTGGCTTAGGTTTGCCAATGATGTATCCCTGAGCATAATCTACGCCCAACTCCATAAGTTGTTCAATGATGTGGGTATTCTCGACAAATTCAGCAACCGTTTTTTTGCCCATCTGACGCGCCAAATCATTGATCGAACGCACCATTAGGTGGTCCATTTCATTCACATCGATATCTCGAACAAATATTCCGTCAATCTTGACGATATCGACGGGTAGCTTCTTCAGATATCCGAATGACGATAGACCTGAGCCAAAGTCATCGAGAGCGATTTGGCAACCCAAAGCTTTTAACTGCGTAAAAAACTCTATCGCTTGATTCATATTACTCATGGCGGCGGTTTCGGTGATCTCTAAGCAGATTTTGTCACAAGGCACATCTGATTGCGTCAGTTTATCCAGCAAGAAAGCAATAAACTCTTTGTTGCCCATTGAGTGACCAGAAAGATTGATCGCACAGGTACTGAGTTCCTTGAGCGATTCCTGCCCTCTTCTTTGGCAACGTGACAGGCTGTATCCGCTTGAGCATGGACCATTTGCGGAGAAGACGCTGTATGGTCAATTAAGCGAATACCAATAGAACAGTTGAGATTAAGACGGATATCTTCCCAAACAAAGGCATGCTCACTGAGAGTGGTAATAATAGTGTCGGCTACTTTCTTAACATCTAGTTCTGTGCAATCCCTTAGCAAGATAGCAAACTCATCTCCTCCCATACGAGCCAAGATGCTGTTGTATGGTAATACCTCTTCCAACATGCTGGCACAAAACTGAATTGCAGCGTCACCAGCCTCATGTCCAGCAGTATCATTGAGAACTTTGAGCTGATCGAGATCGATGTACAGCATGGCATGAGTGCGGGTATAACTTGCTACTTCACTCAGAGCCTTCTCTAGTTCTCTCTCAAAATAGTTGCGGCTGTAGGTTCCAGTAAGCAAATCATGTTGCGCTTGATACTGAAGCTGTTCTGACAATGTGCGCGTTTCAGTTACATCTTCCCCGACAATCAGAATGTGTCCAGATTCAACCAAGGGTCTAATATTTTCCCTAACCCAGACGGTATGACCGTCGGCATGTCGATATTCGATATCACGTCGCCACACGCCCTTTATCGCCTGCTTAGGTTGCAATAATACTTGTCTAGGAATGAGTTCATCCTGATTAAAATAGAATTCTCTTAGACGATGACCCAAAATCTGATCCGACTTATAACCAAGCAGTTGTTCGGCAAATTGGTTAACTTGTTGAACACGATTCTGCTCATCCAACGTCAACATCATTACTGGTTGCTGATCATAGTAGTGACTTAGATTCGCTTCTCGTTGATAAAGACGTTCTTCGGTGATTTTCCTTGTCGTTATATCACGAGCTTCAAGTAAAAATTGTTTGCCTCCTTGGGGAGAAGGAATAGGTTTAAGCGCGACTTCCAAAACCATAGAACCATGTTCAGCATGCCAAATCTCAGCTTCAAACTGCGCAACAGAGTCATTGGATGTTTGTCTGAAAAACTGCTGTAACTGCTTTGCTGCCTCAACTTCCCAATGTCGGTGCTGCCAAATAGGTCTATCGACACTAAAGTCCTGATGGTATAGAAGCTCCTGAAGCTTACTATTGCTCGATGTAATGCAACCGTCAGCGTCTAAAACACCGATAAAATGATAACTTTGGTCAAACACCATTTCGATCAATGTCTGACTCTCTTTTGCCATCTGTTCACTGCGTTTTATGCGACTCAAATAGTAAATCAGCACCATGATGACGATGGATAGGAAGGCAGTCAGACTGCCGACCACTTTAAGTTCTTTGGCATACCTATCGGTAAAGTTCTGCGGTTTATTGAACAGTGAAGAGTCCGATTCACCTTCGGCTCCCAAACCCCATTTCATCATCGCTTGGTAGTCAAGCTTGATGTCAGGAGTACCCAATTTGACGCTTGGCAAAGGCTCAGCAGGGTTATTTAAGGCGCCAACTAAAAGGTTGGCCGCTTGTTGTCCATGCAGAAAGCCACTTTGAACCAAGCCCCCAACGGCACCATAGCCCAGTGCAAGATCGTGCACCATATAAATTGGCGCTTTTGATACCTCATTAAGTCGTTTCCATTTGTCGTGCTCTGCGACAAGTCGGCCGTCAATCTCACGATCATATATCGAGAAGAGAATGCTATCTCGGCGATTTAACTAAGACACATATTCAAGAAGCTGCTCATAAGTGTCTGGAATGTAGGAAACAATTCGATCTCGATAATGGGGGTAATTAGCAAGAAACATCCCAACCTGTTTTCGAATCCCAGCGCCGCTGACCGAGTGATCACTAACGATATGAATGAGCTTTACTTGTGGTTGAATTCGCTCGATGAGAGAGATGTTGCTATAGATGTCGATATCTTCAGCAATCCCTGTCGCATTTAGGTTCTCATGGAGATTCGGGGTGTAGTTGTTGATACCACCAAAAATAACCGGTATATCGCCTAATTCGCTGGCTAGTCGATTCATTAATGCTAATGCGTTGTTATCACTAACAATGATCGCTCTAAATGTCTCTTGTTCGAATTTGGTTTTGTACAGTTGGTACAAACGTTCAAAGTAAGTATCACTTTGTATACGCTTGATATCGAGGTAGAGAACCCGTATTGGGATGCTAGAGTCCTTCAATTGGCTGTCTAAACCACTTTGAAAAGCGTCAGTCCAAAAAAGCCCTGGTGGTATGAATGCACAACCAACACGTCTTGATCATGCGCTTGGGAAAACGAACTCAAAATTATCGCTAGAAGGAATAGACAAAAACGCACTAAAATGTGTCTCAGAACCAAAAAATTATATCTACTATTGTATCACCACTGGTGATGGTTTGTACTAAGGTCGTAACATTTACGTGAATTACAAGGGGTTACATGCAGGCTAACAACATCAAACTGGATGATCTAGATAAGGCAATCCTAAAAACCCTTATGGAAGATGCACGTACTCCTTATGCGGAAATGGCCAAGCAGTTTGAAGTAAGCCCTGCAACCATTCACGTGCGTATCGAGAAGATGAAATCGGCTGATATCATACAAGGAACCGAAGTAATCGTTGATACCAAAAAGTTGGGGTATGACGTGTGTTGTTTTATCGGTATCAATCTTAATGCGGCTCGAGATTATCACTCCGCACTTGAAAAACTGAATGCGTTAGAAGAAGTGGTTGAAGCGTACTACACCACAGGTGCCTACAACATTTTCGTAAAATTAATGTGCCGCTCTATTGAAGAGTTGCAGTATGTTCTGATTGATAAGCTACAAGCCATTGATGAAGTTCAATCTACCGAGACTTTGATCTCGCTACAAAACCCAATCAACCGAAACGTTAGCCCATAAAAAAACTCGCCGAAGCGAGTTTTATCAATTTTTGATCTTATTACTTTGAGGCAAGGTAACTCTTAAGGTCTTCAACAGAAATACCTTGATCTGCAATCTGTCTAGCCAGTGATTCGACCTGCTCACCTTTGCGTGATTCAATCACCTGTTGAAACTGGTACACCATATCTCGAAGAATAGGAAGCGGAACCTGTTTCGCCGCACTACGGATGCGCTCGCCACTTTGGTTGCCCAATTCACTCAACAATTTACCAAACATTATTTTTTCTGGAGAATCTTCCAATTGTT
This sequence comes from Vibrio sp. M250220, assembly GCF_036533795.1. Taxonomy (NCBI): domain Bacteria; kingdom Pseudomonadati; phylum Pseudomonadota; class Gammaproteobacteria; order Vibrionales; family Vibrionaceae; genus Vibrio; species Vibrio sp. M250220. The sequence continues at coordinate 33,274 of NZ_JATABI010000036.1, forward strand.
CCAGAACTCGAGCCATCTCATAGGTTGTCATTGACATCGTAGCGATTTATCCACACATACCGATATAAAGAAGCACAAATATACAACGTTTCATTTAATTATCAAAGCGCATCTCGTAAGATTACGCCACCGCATGGTGCCAGTAACGGCCTGTTCTAGACCATAGAATAGCAAGTGCAGGTGTGACAATAAGCATTAAGGTTGCGATCATAATTTGTGGTTCCATACCTAGGCGCTGTACGGTACCGACGACTAAACCCGAACCACTCATTTGAAAAAGCCCCAGCAGTGCTGCTGCTGTACCCGCTTTATCGCCAAATGGGGCAAGCGCTTTACCAGCGGCCGCGCCAAGAATCCATGCAAAACCAATCGAAGACATAAAGATTGGTAGCATAAACGCCATCGCTGTCGTTTGACCTTGCAGAAGCATCATCACCACACCAGCAATTGCCAAAGTTACAATGCCGACAGTCAGTGCCATATGCGTTCCAAATCTATCCATAAATTTTGGTGCACTCATACACGCCACAATATTGATTGCCGCATTAATACCAAACCACATGGTGAACTCATTCATACTAAGGCCAAGATTCTCCATCAGTACTACGGGTGCCGATGTTACATAGCCGAGAATGACCGCCATCGCTAACATACACAGAGTTGCGTGAAACAAGAATGACGGTGTACGCACAACATCAAGATAGCGATTGAGTTTGAATACCGACTCTTTACTCATTTGCGGGTTCGTCTCTTTTAACCCAATCCATAGCATCACCAATACGACTGCCGCAAAGCCGGCCATAAAGCTAAAATTCGATCGCCAACCAAACTGCTGTGTTAACCAACTACCGAGTATTGGGGCAAGCGCAGGGATAAAGCAGATTGCACCATTTAAGTAACTAATCATTTTGCCACTTTTTTGTGGACCAAAGATGTCGCGAACTGTTGCAAAGGCTGCTACCGATGTCGCACACGCGCCTAAGCCTTGTAGCAAACGAGAGACCAGCATCCACTCGATATTTTGAGCGCTCCACGCCAATAAAGCACTGACCGCATAGATGCTTACTCCTCCCAATGCAACAGTTCGACGTCCTAGTTTGTCCGCTAAAGGACCTGCAAATAGCTGACCGACGCCCATAGCAAACAAGAACCAAGTAATCGTATCTTGCGCTAACGCATGTTCCACGTGGAACGTTGACGAAATTAATGGCAGTGCAGGCAGATAAATATCAATAGCCAAGGGGCTAAACAGAACAAGCAATGTAAGAAGCATTAGCTGTTGCTTGGTTGGGTTGGTTGAAGTTGCCGTCTGCACTTGTATCTCCGCTGCGCATGATGAAATTGCCTTTATAGTAGGCTAAACTAGATATGCCTGCTAATGACGTATTGTCATCAAAGTTATTCCTTCTGAGAATTTCTAATGAATATAGAGAAACTTGCTCGTCTTGATCTGAATTTACTGGTCTGTTTACGTGTTTTAATTGAAGAACTTAACGTTACTCGCGCAGCACACCGATTGTGTCTTAGCCAATCTGCTGTCAGTAAGAATCTTGCCAAGCTTAGGGCACAGTTTGATGACCCTCTGTTCGTGCGTCACGCCCATGGCCTAAAACCAACACCTAAAGCGCTGTTTCTTAAACCCAAACTTGAGATACTAATAAATCAATTAGAACAGCTAACACAACCTGAAGAGTTTTCGCCTAGCTCGAGTGATTATCGCTACCAGATTGCCGCTGTCGAAAGTGTTTACCCACTGATCTTGCCCCACTTCCTTCCCCAGATATTTAACCGTGCACCGGGCGTCACTATCAGTACTCATGCTTGGTCTGACGATACATTTCGCCAAATACAGCGGGGAGAAATTGACTTAGGCATTACAGGGAAAGATATCGACATCAATGATGCAAAACTCACTATGCTGCCACCTAGCGATATTTGCGAGCAGGAAATATACCGTGATAACCAAATGTGTTTAGTCCGAAAAGAACATCCTGCTCTGGGGCAAGTTTGGAATCTCGATAACTTTTTGGCTCAGCGCCACGTTCAAGTTCGCTGTGATGGCAACGAAAGATGGTTACTCGACTATCGATTAGCCGACATCGGCAAAGAGCGCGATATCGCGATTACCGTACCTGACTTTAACAGTGCGGCAAGCTTATGTTCTTACACAGACTTCGTATTTACCGCACCGAGTCATTTTGTAAAGCTAGCCTCAAAGCAGCTCGACTTGACTGTCCTACCTTTACCGATGGAATTTCCTCCGATGGCATATACGCTGTTCTGGCACCGTGATAGAGAAAATGACCCTGCATTATCTTGGCTACGACAAATCATTCGGGATAAAACCACTGCTCTTAGATAATTTGCAGGCTGACGGTAAAAAGAGTAGCTTATTCTCATCGTCCAACTGCACGCTTAAACGTTGACACGGACAACTAGACAATAATGAAGGATTACCACAGATGCTTATGACTACAGAACAGCGTTTGGCTGCTATTCGCGATTGGCTCGCACAGAATAATTTAGACGCCCTGCTTGTCCCACATGAAGACGAATACCTTGGCGAATACGTCCCCGCTCACAATGAGCGTCTCCACTGGCTGACTGGATTTACAGGTTCTGCCGGTGTTGCTGTCATTACTCAACACAATGCCGCTATTTTTGTTGATGGTCGCTACACGGTTCAAGTAACTAAACAGGTCCCATCAACGTTGTTCGAATATCGCCATTTAATTGAAGAGCCTGCTCTTGATTGGATCCTCGAACATCTTGAAACAGGATGTTCAGTCGCGATCGACCCACGTATGCATAACTCAGCTTGGTTAGATTCAGCTCAAGCAAAACTTGCAGGAAAGCTGGAGCTCAATATTTTGCAAAGCAACCCGATTGACCAGTTGTGGCATGATCGTCCTGCCCCCGTCATTTCGGATGTAAGACTGATGGCGACAGAAGCTGTTGGTCAATCTAGTGAGAGTAAGCGTCAAGAGATCGCACATTTGGTTGCAAAGGCAGGAGGTCACTCCGCTGTGATAACCGCATTGGACTCAATTTGCTGGTTATTGAACTTACGTGGTCTTGATGTCTCACGCTTGCCTGTTTTGCTATCTCACGCGATTCTCCATGACGATGCGAGTGTCGAATTCTTCCTTGACCCAGCACGTCTGCCTAGCAACTTCTCTGAACACGTTGGTAATGGTGTAACCGTCCATCACCCAGATTCACTCAAGGCACAGATCGAAGCGCTTGCGGGTAAAAAAGTGCTACTCGATCCAGCGACCAGCAATGCTTGGTTCAAACTGGTTCTGCAAAATAGCGGTGCGTCAGTCATCAATGCTGCCGATCCTTGTCTAATGCCTAAAGCATCGAAGAACGACGTCGAAATTTCAGGCATGAAAGCTTGCCACGTTAGAGATGGCGTTGCGATGTGTAAGTTCTTGAGTTGGCTAGATTCAGAAGTAGCGACGGGAAATCTTCACAATGAGGCGGTACTGTCTGACAAACTTGAGCAATTTAGAAAACAAGACCCGACACTGATGGATCTTAGCTTTGACACTATTTCCGCAGCCGGCAGCAATGCCGCAATGTGTCACTACAACCATGAGAATCAACCCGAGCCTGGAGTACTTCAACTAGACAGTCTTTACTTGGTTGATTCTGGCGGTCAATATCTAGATGGCACCACAGACATCACGCGTACCATTGCTATCGGAAAACCTAGCGACGAAATGATTAAGCAGTTCACGCTTGCATTAAAAGGTCACATTGGTGTCGCTCGCGCTCGTTTCCCTAAAGGTACTCGAGGATACCAGATTGATACTCTAGCTCGTCAGCACTTATGGGCCGAAGGCTACGACTATGACCATGGTACCGGACACGGCGTGGGGCATTTCCTCAGTGTTCATGAAGGACCCGCTAGCATATCTAAAAAGCAAATTGATGTGCCTCTAACTCAAGGTATGGTTTTGTCTAATGAGCCAGGTTACTACCGCGCTGATGCATTCGGTATCCGAATTGAGAACCTAGAGCTTGTTGTCGAAACACCGACTAAAGGCGACTTCCCTGTACTCAGCTTTGAATCGCTAACACGTTGCCCAATTGATATCAGAAACATCAATGTTGATATGCTGACACGTCCCGAACTCGCGTGGCTAAACGACTACCATCAGAAAGTATGGGATGAGATCAGCCCGCTAGTTGAAGGTGATGTGAAAGAGTGGCTTCGTCAAGCAACGGCACCTGTAGCACACAGCTAGAAGCTAGAAGCTAGAAGCTAGAAGCTAGAAGCTAGAAGCTAGAAGCTAGAAGCTAGAAAAAAGTAGAGGGTTGATGTTTTGCATCAACCCTCTTTTCTTTACCTATGTTTCACGTGAAACACTCTAACCAGAATATGCACAATGCCAATCTCGCCACACCGGATCTAAACCTTTCGACCTAATCATTGCTTCAATTAAATCCGCGCCTCTCTCATCACTGATCTCAAACTGTTCAAGCTCTGCGTCATTTGAAGCGTATCCCCCAGGCTGAGTTTTTGACGCCGCTGACATACTCGTAATACCTAGTGATAAAACATTGTCTCTAAACTGAGGTGACTCTCTGGTAGAAAGTGACAACTCAACTTCTGGATTGAGCAATCGATATGCGCAAATAAGCTGGACTAACTGTTTATCGCTCATAACAGATTTCGGTACAACGGAGCTTTCTCCCCCCTCACATGGTCGCAGCCGAGGAAAAGAAATTGAGTAACGTGATTGCCAATACGTCCGTTCGAGATAGTCGAGATGTGCTGCAACGTAAAAACAATCAGTGCGCCACTCATCCAAACCAATTAGAGCTCCGATACCAATTTTGTCGATACCAGCCTTAGCTAATCTATCTGGCGTATCCAACCTAAAGTCAAAATCCATTTTATTGCCACGCAAATGATGTTTGGCATAAGTGGAAGCGTTATAAGTTTCCTGATAGACCATGACCGCATCCAAACCGAGCGTTTTAAGCTCTGCGTATTGATGCTCCTGTAATGGCTGAACCTCCATAGCTAAGTAGTTAAAGCGCTGCTTTATTAGTGGAACCATCTCCCTAAAGTAGTTCATGCCTACCTTAGTCTCATGCTCACCAGTTACCAGCAGCACATTGTCAAACTTCATACGCTTAATCGCCTCGACTTCTGCCTCGATTTCTGGCTTATTCAATGTGCGACGTTTAATGCGATTCTCCATAGAAAATCCACAATAGGTACAAGCGTTGGCACATAAGTTTGAAAGATAGAGCGGTATATAGAGCGACATCGTGTTACCAAAGCGTGTACGTGTCGCTGAATATGACAGTTGGGCCATTTGCTCAAGATAGGGCTCTGCTGCTGGAGAGATTAGCGCTTTAAAATCTTCCAAGTCTCGCCGGCTCTTAGCCAAAGCATTCTCAACGTCTTTGGCGGTTTTGGCATAGATCGACATCGAAATATCATGCCAATTGTATTTTTTGTACTGTTCAACAAAACTCATTCGCTCTCCTCACTGCTGTTTACGACAGTTGATCGAGAAATGATGTGAGAGGACTAGATGCAATCGCATGGTTTGCTTTTCCTGCGAGTCCTGCTTCAAATGCCATGCGACCAGATTCGACGGCTAATTTGAATGCTATCGCCATCTCTACAGGATGAGTAGATGCCGCCATCGCTGTGTTGACAAGCACGGCATCTGCACCCATTTCCATCGCGAGTGCAGCATGAGATGGCGCACCAATACCAGCATCGACAACAACCGGGACATTCGCTTGGTCAATAATGATCTCGAGAAAGTCGCGCGACACAACACCTTTGTTGCTGCCGATTGGCGCTCCAAGAGGCATAACAGCAGCGCACCCTACTTCCTCTAAGCGCTTACATAACACCGGATCAGCATGGCAATAAGGTAGAACGATAAAACCATCTTTAACCAGTTGTTCTGCTGCAAGCAGCGTCTCTATTGGGTCTGGCATTAGGTACTTAGGATCAGGATGGATTTCCAACTTAAGCCAGTTGGTTGCTAACGCTTCCCTCGCTAAATGAGCTGCGAAGATTGCGTCCTTTGCGGTTTTTGCACCAGAGGTGTTCGGAAGTAAGTTAACACCTGCATTGATAAGTGGCTGCAAGATATTATCTTGCTTATCGTTAACATCAACACGCTTAAGAGCCATAGTGGCTAACTCAGAGCCAGATGCCTCAATGGCTTTTACCATCAACTCACTATTGGCGAACTTCCCTGTTCCGGTAAACAGACGAGAGTTAAATTGTTTGTCGGCAATTTTAAGCATTGATTCAGCCCCCTGCTATAGCTTGAAATAGAGAGATGCTGTCTCCCTCAATGAGAATGGTATTGCTCCAGTCACTGCGTGGCACAACCTGATTATTGATCGCAAATACGTACCCAGAATCCGTAATGGCAAACTGGGTCACTATGTTTTCTAGGTTACAGCCAAAAGGTACAAGCTGTGGAATTGAATTGATCTCAATGGTTATCGTCGAACTACTGGTACTATCTAGCGAATCAGACGACACCGAAACTTTATTTGATGTACTCATATTTGCACCTCTGGAAATTTAGTCTGACTTAACGACCCACAAGCAGAACATTGACTATCTCTGTTTATCGATAAGGTTTGCCAAGCAAGCTTTAACCCATCAAATAGATGTAAGGTAGCGGGCTGAAAGTGAAACTTGCCGGTAACTAAAAGCTGAATTGCCGCGATGGCTTGATAGTTACCCATTGTGCCAACTACAGGACCCAGCACTCCGCTATCGCTGCATCTAACCGGATGTGTTAGCTCATCGAACGGGAACAAACAGCGATAACAGCCATTTTCGGAGTCGGAATTACGATAATCGAATACGGAAAACTGACCTTTCCATCCTATTGCCGCGGCCGTGATCAGAGGTTTGCGCTGTTCAATACAAGCTTGATTGGTCATCTGTCGAGTCGTCATGTTGTCGCTACAATCCAAAACGACATCAGCAAGCATGACCTCGAGACTCAATTGCCGACTATCTAGTCGTCTATTGATCGCCCTAATAGCAACGTTAGAATTCAACGCTCTAATTTGCGTTTGAGTCGCAATGACCTTTGGTCTATAGACGTCCTGCTCCCGATATATGACTTGACGATGCAAGTTACTCGGATCAACCACATCATCATCAACAATTACTATCTTTCCTACCCCTGCGCCGGATAGGTATAGACTCGCAGCACTGCCTAATCCACCACAACCGATGATTAATACGTGTGCTTCTGATAACGCCTGCTGCCCTAGTTCAGCAAACTCAGGTAAGGCGATTTGGCGCTGATATCTAACAAATTCTTCATCACTTAGCATGTGTAAGTTCCTCTGAATTGTTTTTGTCTCGAACGCTGTGCTTACTCATTACTTGTTGAAAAAACTCTATAGCCTGCTCTATTGAGTCAGCTTCAGTGATTGCTCTGACTACCGCGAGACTAGAAACCCCACACTGCCAAACTTGATGCGCATTTGTTTGATCAATACCACCAATCGCTACGGTAGGAAGTCCTTGGTACCCACGATAAGGAATGGTATCGATCAATTGCTGGTATAGAGCCAATCGAACCAATCCTTGTGGTAATGAAGGCATTTGCTTTGTGGTTGTTGGGAATATATGCCCTAAGGCGATGTAACTCGGATAAATCTGCGCTATACGTAGCAACTCATAATATCCATGTGTCGACAGCCCAAGACATACTCCGGCTTCTCTCAGTAGATCGAGGTTGGACTGCTCTATATCTTCTTGTCCAAGATGAACACCAAAGGCACCGTGCTTTATCGCCAGCTGCCAATAGTCATTGATAAACACCTGAGCGTGGTACTGGCGACCAAGCGCTACAGCTCTTTCTATTTGCTGCTCTAAATCATGCCGATGTGGATCTTTAATTCGCAGCTGAATCGTCTTCACGCCTAACTCAAGTAAACGCTCAATCCATTCAACACTGTTAACAACTGGATATAGCCCCAACGCTAACTTCGATAACGATGGAAAAGATAAGGCTTGATTTGCAGTCGACCAATCCACATCAATACCAAGTCGTGATTCATTTAAAACAGGTACAGGAAAATGAGCATAGGAACTTGGCCATGTTTTGTTGAACCCCAATCTTGGATTGGAAAGTGTTTCACGTGAAACATCATCACAGGAAGCCAACATTGCTCGGGCTAATGTCAGTGCATCTTCAATAGGAAAGTCCAGAGCAAGTAGTGTCACCACCCACACAAAATGCGCTTTGGGACGAAACAAGAGCGAAGGCGTAGCGGAAAGTGCTCGCACCTCCCCTGTGTCTGGATGTCTCCAGATATCGAACTGCGACAGAATGCAACTTACATCGCCTTGCTCAGCATCTTCTACATCGATAAAAATAGAATTCTTGGGTTGCTCTAGGTATCTCTCAATATCAATCGAACCATGATAGTAAAGCACGTAATCTAGAAGCACTTGACCATCATGCTTAGATATTAAGTCTGTACTGATGCGAGTGATATGTTGGTCGCGAACAAGTTGGAAATGTAGAGTTGAGCTAACGCCCAACTCAATACACTCGATATCAAATCCTTGTTCTCTAGCCAACAACAGACATTGCTGAACATTCTCCGTCATTGCAATACATGACGCAGGTATAAGGATTCTCATCACTACTCGGCTACCTCGGGCTGAACAGCAGGATGGTACAACTCTGAACCTGTAGAACGAAATTCTGCCGATTTTTGACGCATTCCTTCCAGCGGGTCATCGAGCATTTTTATCGATATAGCTTGATCTGCTGCCACCTGTTCGGTGTCTTTAGCATACTCACGAACTTCCTGTGAGATCTTCATGGAACAGAACTTTGGACCACACATTGAACAGAAATGGGCAACTTTGCCCGACTCTTGTGGCAGAGTCTCATCGTGGAAAGCACGCGCCGTATCTGGGTCTAGCGCTAGGTTAAATTGATCCTCCCAACGAAACTCAAAGCGAGCTTTTGACAAAGCATTATCACGAACTTGGGCACCAGGATGCCCTTTAGCTAAATCTGCCGCATGTGCAGCAAGCTTGTAGGTAATCATCCCCGTTTTAACGTCTTCTTTGTTAGGCAAACCAAGATGCTCTTTTGGCGTCACATAACAAAGCATTGCACAGCCATACCAACCTATCATCGCAGCTCCGATACCAGAGGTAATGTGGTCGTAGCCTGGAGCGATATCAGTAGTGAGCGGACCAAGTGTATAAAAAGGAGCTTCATGACAGTGTTCTAGCTGCTGATCCATATTCTCCTTGATCATATGCATTGGAACATGGCCTGGCCCCTCAATAATGACCTGAACATCGTATTCCCAAGCTATCTTGGTGAGTTCACCAAGCGTGCGTAGCTCAGCAAACTGAGCTTCATCATTTGCGTCAGCTACTGAGCCAGGGCGAAGACCGTCACCTAACGATAGCGCGACGTCATACTTCGCACAGATCTCACATATCTCTCTAAAGTTCGTGTAGAGGAAGCTTTCTTGATGATGAGCTAGACACCATTTGGCAATAATGGAACCGCCTCGCGAAACGATACCTGTAACTCGTTTGGCCGTCATTGGCACATATCGAAGAAGAAGTCCGGCATGAATAGTAAAGTAATCAACACCTTGCTCCGCTTGTTCGATTAGCGTATCGCGCATCACCTCCCAGTTAAGGTTTTCGGCAATACCGTTCACTTTTTCAAGAGCCTGATACATAGGAACCGTACCAATTGGCACTGGACTGTTACGCAATATCCACTCTCGTGTTTCGTGTATATTGCGCCCTGTTGAGAGATCCATAACCGTATCGCCCCCCCAACGAGTGGCCCACACCAACTTCTCAACCTCCTCCTCGATAGACGATGTAACCGATGAATTGCCTATATTAGCGTTGACCTTAACTAGAAAGTTTCGGCCAATAATCATGGGTTCAGACTCTGGATGGTTGATGTTAGATGGGATTATTGCGCGTCCATGAGCAACTTCATTGCGAACAAACTCAGCTGTAATATCTTTGGGCAAGTTGGCACCGAAACTTTGACCAGGATGTTGTTGATTAAGCACTTCATCACGATATTTGGCGCGTCCCATATTCTCGCGCAAAGCGATGTACTCCATCTCAGGAGTAATTAATCCTTTACGGGCGTAGTGCAGTTGAGTCACACAGTGACCGGCTTTAGCGCGTCGAATTCTTGGTAGATTCCCGTAACGAAGGTCATCTAACGTTTCGTCTGCCAATCGCTGCTTAGTATAAACCGAACTGACATCATCAAGAATTTCAGTATCGCTACGCTCTTCAATCCAAGTTTCTCTCAGCTTAGGTAGTCCGTTATACAGATCTATTTTGTGGTTTGGATCGGTATAGACACCGGAAGTGTCATAGACGCGTACAGATTCATTAGGCTCAAAGATAGGGGATTCTTTAGTGCCACCGATTAGACTATCAGACAGCGTGATTTCTCGCATAGGGACCTGAATGTCAGGACGAGTGCCCTCTACGTACACTTTTTGTGAATTAGGATACGGTTGAACAGACAACGTATCGATGAATTGTTTAGCTTCCAGTCTCGCTTGTTTGCGACTCGACATAGCATTTTTCCTTGCTTGTTATTCTAGATAAAAAGATTTTGGATAAAAATGCTTGGCGGAAAGATGCGACAAGAGGTATCGAAAACAGTGCTAAAAGTATGACTGTTTACAGAATCGATATTTGATATTAACCAGTTTGATACTGGTTAAGGTATCTTCTCTTGTTCCCTTCGCAGATACTAATCTGATCAGGTTCAACGGATCCCGAATTAACGGTCTCAGCCTTATGGCACTCCGACAAGTAAAGCGAGTATATAAAATCGGCTTGGTTAAACCAAGCCGACCTGTGCAAAAAATGTTAAAAAAGTGGACAAAAAAAACTACGAACTTTTGACTAGTAGATGAAATCCTACCCAAGCAGCAGAGATACTCAACGCGACATTGAGCAATACGTTCAGTCCCACCTTGAAAAATGCGCCTTGCTGCATGAGTAAAACGTTATCCATCGAAAAGGTAGAAAACGTAGTCAAGGCACCTAAGAAGCCAAGACCGATAATCTGTCTCCATGGCTCTGGTGCAAGAAGCTCATTCTCAAACGCTGCAATCAGCAAGCCCATTATAAAAGAACCCACCACATTAACAGCTAGCGTACCGTATGGAAAGCCTCGACCAAACAGCATGATACATAACTCAGATATCAAATAACGCGAACAAGCACCAAAGGCACCACCCACTGCGATAAAACCAAGAATAGAAAGCTGACCCATAACTCCCCCAAAAACTATTTTCTGGTTGATATTGTATCGATCATCGATAAATAATCGACCAAAATTCATAGCATCTTACATCAAACAAAGTTTGAAATTTAAAAGGTTACAGGTGTCACTTAACTTCAATATGTCCCATCAAACCCGTTTTCATATGCTCGATAACGTGGCAGAGGTACATCCAGCGTCCAGGATTATCCGCAACGAAAGCCGCCTTCGCACTTACATTTTTACCAAGCAACACGGTGTCAGTATGGAAAGGGATATCAACTCTCTTTCCGTCTAACTCTAGAACTGTAAATGTATAACCGTGTATATGGATGGGATGATGGTACTGGGTGACATTCTTGAGATTAAAGATATAAGTTTTACCCAGCTCAAGCTTCACTAATACCAATCTAAGTAAAAATATGGTCTAATTGAGGCTGTCATTTCTACACGAGAATGCCATGGATAGCCTCGACAACATCGACTTTAAAAAACTCGCTAGTCAGCAGAAGTCTATACAAATGAAGATGCGTTTACTTGCTCTAGCACAC